>CAZZYE010000398.1:0-4817 GCA_964658145.1 uncultured Stigonema sp. | reverse complement strand
ACTCCCCACTCCCTACTCCCTATCTACTACTCTGTGGTTTGTCATCTCCTGTACAAAATTAGTGTAAACATCTCCCTGCAAAAACTGGGGATTTTCCATAATTTTTTGATGAAACCCGATGGTGGTAGGTAGTCCTGTAATGGCACATTCCCGTAATGCCCGTTTCATGCGCTTAATAGCAGTGAGGCGGTCTGGTCCCCAAACTATTAACTTGCCGATCAGAGAGTCATAGTAGGGAGGAATTTGGTAATCGGTGTAAACGTGGGAATCAATCCTGACTCCGGGACCGCCAGGGGGAAGATAACCACTGATACGTCCAGCGGCAGGACGAAAGTCATGGTTAGGATCTTCAGCATTAATGCGGCATTCGATCGCATGACCCCGCAATACGACTTGGTCTTGGGTCAGCTTCAGACTTTCCCCTTGAGCAATACGGATTTGTTCTACTACCAAGTCTATCCCAGTAATCATTTCTGTTACAGGATGCTCCACTTGAATCCTAGTGTTCATTTCCATAAAGTAGAATTGACCAGACTTATCTAGGAGAAACTCCACTGTGCCTGCCCCAGTGTAGTTGATAAATCGAGCAGCTTTGACCGCAGCTTGCCCCATTTTCTCTCGCAAGTCTGGATCTAACGCCGGGCTGGGGGCTTCTTCTAGAAGCTTTTGATTACGGCGCTGAATTGAACAATCTCGTTCACCCAAGTGGATAACGTTACCGTAGCTATCTGCCAAAAGTTGAAATTCAATGTGGCGCGGACGTTCGATACATTTTTCTAGATAAACGCCTGAATTTCCAAATGCTGCTCCCGCTTCGCCCTGGGCGGCTTGAAAGAATTTAACGAATTCGCTTTCAAATCGCACTAGACGCATACCCCGTCCACCACCACCAGCTGTGGCTTTGATCATCACTGGATAGCCAATTTTCCTGGCGATCGCTAATCCTTCTTGCTCCGAATCTATCAACCCATCACTACCTGGTATCGTCGGCACCCCAGCTTTCAGCATGGTTTCTTTAGCAGTAGATTTATCTCCCATCAACCGAATGGCTTCCGGAGATGGACCAATAAAGGCAATATGATGGTCAGCACAGATTTCCGCAAACCGAGCATTTTCTGCTAAAAAGCCATAACCAGGATGAATGGCACTGGCATTGCGCGTCAAGGCGGCGGCAATAATATTGGGAATATTCAAATAACTTTTACTGCTAGCTGGTTCGCCAATGCAAACTGCTTCATCAGCAAGTTGGACGTGGAGAGCATTACGGTCAACGGTGGAATGTACCGCAACAGTCGCAATCCCCATTTCTTCACAAGCGCGGAGAATGCGAAGCGCAATTTCTCCCCGATTGGCAATTAATATTTTGTCAAACTTCATCTTCTTTGGAACAACGCAAAGCCTGATTTCAAATTATGACAGGAGATCCCCAAGCCTCGTCCCAAACCTCGGGAAGGAACTGGCTTGTTGCCTGATTGGGTATTGACTCTGACTACCAACATTGCTGCTGCTAGTCTTCGTCACCCAACATTGGCTTTTTAATGACACCGTGTGTCCCACGGTGACTATAGCCCTTTTTAATATCGCTTGAGCAGCTGCTACTTTTCTGTCCGTCAGAGATACCTATTGAAGAAATTTGTGAATCCTTACACTTAAATTTTTTAGAATCGATCTAACCTCTATACAATAATGATTTTTTTATGCTATATTGCATAAGTTAGAAAAACCCTGCGGATGTGGCGGAATTGGTATACGCGCACGCTTGAGGTGCGTGTGGCTTTGCCTTGCGAGTTCGAGTCTCGCCATCCGCATGAAATATAGAGACGTTACCTGTAACGTCTCTATATTTCCAATTATTTATGTTTTTATGGAGATAGGTGAATTTTTGTAAAGAGCATTGACTGTAACTTTTACGACAAATAATTTAACACTGCCCATTGAGTGGCATCGTTTGACTCCGATTTGGCAAGGTGGGGAAGAAGTTATTCAACAGGGGTTGCCTCACGCTCGCATGGCGCCTGCTTGGCAATTATTACTTTTAGGCGATGGCTCCCCGACACGGCACTTGCAATTGCTTACAGGCGAACCGACCCTTGTAGATGTCATCGACATGTCATTGATTGGTATGGACTTAGATGATGCTCCTCATTTAATTCAAGCAGTGCCAGGACCACGGCTACGCCGACAAGTGTGGCTGCGTACTGCCTCTGGTAAGCGCTTAGGGTATGCTAGCTCTTGGTGGGAAGCTAGTCATGTAGATGAGTATTTGCAAAATCGTTCATTACCTATTTGGGCAAGTTTAGCTCGTATCCGTACAGAGTTATATCGGGATGTTCAAGGGATTTACTACGGTTACTCAGATGCACTACAGTCCGGCTTTAATGAGATTGGACCCTTTTGGGGTCGTCACTACCTGTTTTGGCATCATGGGCAGCCCTTGACACTTATTTATGAAGTTTTCTCACCATACTTAACAAAATATTTAGGTTCCATGCAGTTATAAAGTTTTTCGTTGCCTAGTGTTTGCTAGCTTTTTTGATAAGTATTAAGATATACAATTTTTATAAAAATATCGAAGATGCGCCAGATTCTCTTGCTTACCGTCAACCTTTGTAGAGACGTTGCAGTGCAATGTCTCTACACGTCTGAAATTCCTACCGTTCAATCCTAACTGAACCGTATTGGTCCCTACCGTTAGGTTAAGTGATTATTTATACAATATTTTGTTAATTATTATTATTTTTGATGGCTCGTGAATACGCTATTGATAAAAAAATAACTATTTTTTTAAGATTAGAAATATATTAAATAAAATCCATTTTATTCGTGTAAATAAACTGCCAGAGTGTTTGGTTGGGATATTAATTCCAGGTTCCTTTGCTATTAAAAAAAATGGTAGGTTAATTACGGAAGTCAGATCATCGTCCAAGGTGAAGAAATTTATGTAATCAGCAGCCCTAGAGATGGGAAACTTTTTGGTTAAATTTACTAACAAAGCAAGTAATAAGTTCGCAATTATTGAGGTATGGGTTTCAATGGGACTGCCCGTCGAGTCTGTTTCGATAAAGAAAAAAAAGAAACCATCTCTGGTGCTAACGCTTTCGTCTGCTGGGCTATTGATTGCTGCGGGGAGTGCGGCATACTGGCTGTTAAGCCAAGGAAAACCACTGTCCAGAGATTTGCCAGTTGGCGCAAATATTATTCCCCAAGATGCCCTGTTTGCGGTTTCCCTAACTACCGATCCTAACCAATGGCAGAAATTACGGGAGTTTGGCACAAAACAGGCCCAAACACAACTAGATGAGAATTTAGTGAAGTTACGCGATCGCTTCCTGACTAATAATGGATACGACTTCCAGAAAGATATTGGTCCTTGGGTTGGCGATCAAGTCACGATCGCAATCCTTGCACCAGTTGCAAGTAAACCTGCAGCCAAGCCCATCGCCACCGATGAAGGTGCGACTACTAACGAGCAATCACTGGTGATAGTTCTGCCGATAAAAAACCTGAGAATTGCCAAAAGCATTTTGGCACAACCCAAAGCGTTCAAAGGAGGCAAATGGCTCGATCGCACCTATAAGAATATTGCGATCAAAGAAACCAAAAGCTTAGGGGAAAACCTCTCATCAACCTTACTAGATGAGCGTTTCTTAGTCATTACCGATAATCCTAAAACTACAGATAAAACGATTGACGCATACCTTAGTAAAGCATCGCTAGCCACAAGTGCAGGTTTTGCAGATAATTTCCCTAAAATTGGTACTTACCAGCCATTTGCTCAGTTTTATGTGAATGTACCTGACTCGGCAAAAATAGCCGCCGCATCTCCAAACCGCCGTTTACCATCTCAGGTTTTAACTCAACTTCAAAATAACCAAGGTTTAGCGGGGACAATTACTTTAGAGTCAGAAGGAATCAGCTTAAAGGGTGTTTCTTGGCTAAATCCAAATAGTCAGCGAGTGCTGGCAATGGAAAACAAAGCTGGGAGAATGCAAAACCTTGTGCCAGCAGAAACCTTAATGATGCTATCTGGTGGAAATTTACAGCGGTCGTGGGCAGACTACGTTTTAACATCTCAGGGAAATCCCCTTTCGCCAATTGCACCAGAACAACTGCGAAATGGTGTGAAATCTCTCACCAATCTTGATTTAGATCGAGATTTACTAAGTTGGATGTCCGGTGAGTATTCTATCTCAGTGATTCCAACTAGCCCCAAAGAAGGAACACAAGCAGATGTCCGTGCTGGCTTAGTGTTTATGATCCAAGCAAGCGATCGCCAGAACGCTGAAGCATCCTTAAAACAGCTAGATGAAGTCATGAAAACTCAATATCAGTTCCAGATCCAACAGGAAACAGTGGGAGGTAAACCCGTTGTCAACTGGATTGGACCTTTTGGAACTTTAGCCGCCACCCACGGCTGGTTAGATGAAGATATTGCTTTCTTATCTATGGGTACTCCTGTTACTGATAAAATTATCCCCAACCCAAACAAAACATTAGCTAGTGCCTTGACATTCCAACAAACGGTCCCAAGGGATCTCAATCCGATAAATGGTCAGTTTTTCTTGGATGTGGAACACACAGCTAAAAATTTTCCCTTACCGACCATACTGCCTAATCAACAAACTTTGTTAGAAGCAACACGCTCAATCGGTGTGACCACTGCTATCAGCGATAGTCGTAGTACCCGTTATGACATCTTTCTATCACTGAAAAAAGCTGGAAACCCTCGACCTTTACCAAATCCAGCAAGCCTTAACAAGAGTGCTACCCCTCTCCTTACTCCTAATGCCCCTCCCATAATACCTACACCTGCCTTA
>CAZZYE010000397.1:0-7021 GCA_964658145.1 uncultured Stigonema sp. | reverse complement strand
GGGCTGGGGGTTAGGTTTCACGGGTTGTGGTTGGTACAACTGAAAACTGCTGTAAATATCTGTAAACTTTGCTTTTGCACTTTTGTTGTGGGAGAAATATAAAGATGCGGTTGAAAGATTTGAGCGAGACTTGGAGTGATGAACTTAAAGACCCTGAGTTTGCCGCAGGATACCTTCAGGCGGCGCTGGAAGAGAATGACATTGATACCTTTCTTGTGGCACTCAGAGATATCGTACAAGCAAATGGCGGAATAGCAAAAACTGCTCAACAGACGGAGCTTGGCTCAGAAAGCCTCTTTAAAACTCTCTCTGTGGACGGAAACATTCAATTTTCCACTCTTCAAGCCGTGCTAAAGTCTGTCGGACTTCAATTTTCTATAACCGCTGATTCGGGTGCGATACCTCCAATACCATCCATAACTGAGGGATAAGTAGGTAAACAGAATTAATTACACGGTGTCCGCCGCGCTCTTGAGTGCGCAGCGCTTGGGAAGCAATCGCAAGGGCTGAGATTGCTTCGCTTCGCTCGCAATGACTGTAATTAATTTTGTGTAGTTACTTAATGGATTTTGAGGCTAAAATTGAAATAGCAGTCCTGTTTAAAGCTTAAAAGTCAAGAAAAGTTGAATGGTCAAAGACCGATTTCATGATGCAGTTAGAACTGCTCTAGAAAAAGAAGGATGGACAATTACCTCCGACCTCTATGAGATCAGCGTTGGAGATGTAGATTTTGAAATCGATTTGGCAGCAGAGATGTTAGCTGCCGAACGAGCAGGTGAAAAAATTGCAGTCGTTATCAAAAGTTTCATTGGGCGCTCAAATGTCTCGGACTTCCACACTGCTCTTGGGCAATTCATCAACTATCAATTTGCTCTTGAAGAATTTGAGCCGGAACGAAAACTTTATCTTGCAGTGCCTGAATCAATTTATAACTCGTTTTTTCAACGTCTTTTTACACGCTCGGTGGTTGAGCGAACTCAAATTTGCTTACTGGTTTACGATGAGAAACAGGAGGTTATTGTCCAATGGCTGTAGAGCAATATCGTCAAATCATCCAACAGTTAATTTTAGAACGGGCGCAGTGGCGATCGCCGCAAGAGGAAATCGAGACACAAGCCATTCTGGATACCGACCGCGACCACTACCTCTTGCTACATACAGGCTGGCGCGGTAATCGTAGGACACATGGGTGTAGTCTCCATCTCGATATCAAAGACGGCAAAATCTGGATTCAGCATGATGGAACCGAAGTCGGCATTGCTACACAACTGCTTGAACTAGGTGTGCCGACCTATGATATCGTTTTGGCGTTTCACTCTCCCTATATGCGCCAATTTACCGAGTTCGCCACCAATTGAGTGTAGATTTTACGTGAGACAAACAGCCTTTAATGTTTGTTTACGCTCATCTGGTTAACAGGCAACGAGAGTAAGAGCGGCGATCGCCTCTTTATAGCGGTACAATCATGATATCCAACAGTTTTTCTTTGAACACCTGATAACAATTTTCTCTGTCTAGTTTTTGAAATACATGCCATGACTACCAATTTACCTATCAAATTGGAATACTTACCCAACAGTTTGCCTTTAGAAGGCGCTGTCCGTATTGAGTTAGTAGAAGAAGTGCCGATATTTCGAGCTTCCAGTTTAGTACAGACAAGAATTGAAACATTATTAGCTAAACAAAAAGAATGTAATCTTACTCTGGAAGAAATAAGAGAATTAGATGAATATGAAGAATTAGACGACTATTTGAGCTTAGTTAACAGAATTATCAGAAATATGTCGCTTACTTCAAACAAAAAATAAATATAATAAGTACAGATAGGCTTTATATTATCGGCTTAACACCAATTTGAAGAGCAACAGTAACAGCATTGAACTTAAATAGAGCAAGAATTATTGATAAGTACGTATGCAAAAATATTTATGTCATTGCGAACGAAGTGAAGCAATCCCAGACCCCTGCGATTGCTTCATTCCGCTTCGCTGCATTCGCAATGACATTATATATTTAATTTTACATGATTACTTATTCGTGCTGCTGATAGAGAAATTGGACGGCATCCACCAGCAAATGACCTAATTCAAAGTCAGCAGTAACTGCTTTTACAACAACCTTATTGTCCCTCAATATACCTTTGCCACATTTGCTCGTAAGCCTTCTCCATCTCAAGAGTAAACTGCTTAGCATTCCACAAAGGTGCAGTTTGCCTCGATGCTTTCAACTGACAGGCAATTTTGTCACGTAAAGCCTTATCCTTACCCAAGCGCACACCCCACTCTATATATTCTTCATCCGTCCAAGCAATGCCTTCAGTTATACCAGCATTCATCATCATGGTATAGCTATTACGAGCAACAAATTGTTCGCCTACTCTTGTCACTAAAGGAATGCACATCCACAGCGTTTCTAAAGTTGTCGTAGCGCCGTTGTAAGGATAAGTATCTAATACTACATCAGCTATTCCAAGATTGGCGCGATGAACTGATTCTAAAGCAACGTGTGGGAGAAAACGCAAGCGTGAGCATTCAACACCCTCTTCTTCCGCAATTTTGTAAAAAAAGCGTTTAATCGATTCTTCCTCAGCAAATCCTTTAATCAAGAAGTAACTATTAGGCACTTCTTTGATAATTTGCATTTGCCATCTTGTCGTCTGAGGATGGCGCTTATATCCCCTTTGAGCGCTGAGATATACCACTACATCAGCAGGAATATCTAAATCATCTCGCCGTAAAGTTGGTACACCCACCTCAAAACCATCTACTGCTATGTATGTTTGAGGTAATCGCCAGATTTTCTCTGTGTAATAATCCTGCGCTGAATCTGGTAATACATAGGGATCTGCAATAAAGTAATCAATAGCAGGTATTCCTGAAGCATCCCAACCCAGCCAAGTAACTTGAATTGGTGCTGGTTTAAGTGCCATCACTTCACTGCTGATATCTAAAGTGATGCTATCAAGATCAACTAAAATATCAATTTCATCTTGATATATCTTTTCGGCAATTTCCAAGCCCTTCATGCCTAATTTGTGAGCATGCGATGCCTGATTGACATACCATTCCTGTAGCCAATCGTCTATCAGCTTATAATTAACAAAATAAGCATGAATCTCAAACTTTTCCCGAGCATAATGCTGAAATAGCCCACGAGCTAGCCATCCTACAGAATGCTGTCTCAAAGCGTAAGATAGATATCCAATCTTTAAAGGTTTTGTAGAAATGTTTGCTCTTTGATTATTAATAATTCTCCGAGAGTATCGCTCTGCTTGCTCTTGAGCAATAGTTTGAATATTTCCCTGAAAAACTTGAGCTACTTGATTATGAATTTTTCTAAAATCTGCTGGATTATCTTTAATATGAGGTATGGCAAAGGCTGGAGTAAGCAGACCAAGAGTTCTCGACTCATCAAGTGGTAGTGGTTGTGCTTTGATAAATTCTTGTAATAGTGATTCTAACTCTAGGCAGTTAAAGCACGCTTCCTCCCAATATCCACCTGCACTCATTAACCCACGCATCACTAAATGAATGGCAAAAATTTTATCTGCTAATGCTTGTGATCGCGAATAAGCTAACTTAGCTGTTTCTATACCCTGAGAATAATTACCAGAATCTTGATAAAAAGTAGCTAGAGATCGCAAAGCTTCTAGATTATCTGCATCTAAGCATAAATACAATTCTAAAAGACGGGCTGCCAGCACAGGCTGCTTGAATGTATGACGAATTTTCATGGCAGCAGGTAGCAGTACACATAAGCATTCATTAGGATTGCGGAAGTAAGGTAAACAAGCTTCTAATAATTCCAAACTCGCTATATGTAAAGGCGCAATATTAAAAACTTCTTGCAATACTTGGAGTAATAACTCTACACTTAAATCTGCACTTTTTCCTGCTTGTAAAAGTTCAATGACTCCCGAGTCAATCAACTCCATCCCTTCAAACTTTTCCAAATGAATGGAAAGTAGAATAATCTTGAACAAGTTATTGATATCGCTGGGATTAATTTCCCGTATGTGCTGGCGAATTGCCCAAACTAGAGAATATTCCGCCAGCGTCTCACGTCGTTCTGCCTCTGTTTCCAAAACTTCAATCAGTTCATTTGTCCAAATCTCAATCTGTTCTTCTTCTCCCTCTGCGATTGGAAGCATCCAAGTCATTTGAGCTTCTGCCTCTTGCCCTTGTAAAAGCAAAAGCAATCCTAAATGCCAATAATGGGATAAAACATCTGGCTCGGCTACTATTGCTTTTTCGTATAAACTTGCAGCCTTAGCATATTTGCCTTGAACTAGATATTGATGAGCTTGCTGCTGCCAGTGAATTAAATCGGCAATCATAGGAGATAATTTTAACGGTTACTAACATCTTGCACTTGGACGAGGTAATGGTGGGTATTGCCCACTTTACGACACAGGTAATCAATATCTTGGGAACTAATTTCTTGTCGATTACATCCAGATAAGGAAATAAAGTGAGTAGAACAATCTACCCACTTTTTTGAAAAAATATTTAACTGCTCTGGTTTAAAACTATCATTGCAACTCAATGTTTGTAATTATTCACTCCCCCCCCGCAAAAGGGTCGAAACTCTTGATTTATCCTTGAGAGGTAGGGGGAGTGTGAAAGGTTACCAATGTTTGTCTGAAGTGGAGTAGGTGGGTTATTACTCGCCTACTAACTCATTTCATTACTTAGCAGAGTTAATGTAAGTTGAAGGGCAGCTTGGCTGACCTGTTGCTGAAAAGGTGGCAGTTGCTGTACCAGTGTCTCCACCGTTAACCGCAGCACTTGCACCTTCACACAATACGGCTAAGGTAGTTGCTTCACTTGTAGCAGCTTGAGTGCCAACCCCCACGCCACCAATATAGGCTTTGAGAGGAGCTTTCGCAAGTACTAGTTGCGCTTGGTTGGTAGCGGTGCTAGCACTAGAACCTCCACCGTTAATCTGGTACTGGTAGTTTATAGTCTGTGTTGCAATACCAAGACCTAACTTACCAAAGTCACTGTTAGATGCAAATGCATTATTTTCCAGGTAAAAAGCTTGCTGGGCGCGGTTCATGGAACCTATATAAGTTTTCGCTTCCGTCTGCTTACCTTTATTAGCTTGGTTGAGGAAAGAGGGCAGTGCAATAGCAGACAAAATGCCAATGATAATAATTACTACCAGTAGTTCAATAAGTGTAAATCCCTGTTCTTCCTTCTTTTTGTTAAGGATGTGTTGTAAAAACTTGGCTTTCAGTTCGGTTTTCATATTTTTTTCCTTGGGGTGGGATTGATTGCTGAGTTCTAGATGTAACTTACCCACTTCTCATCAGTTTCATATCACTCCATCCGAAAAAATTTTTACAGGCTATCGCTTAATAGCATCTCGATAAGCACAAATAGCTTTGTGTGTCATAACGCACTATTGATGGCGCGTTACACTGCTCTATCAGGGACGCTCCAGCATTACGTAACCAAGATTCTCCAGCCTTATAAGTAGCTGTTGCAAGAGGGAGTAGGCTTGTTCCTTATCCGTAGGTTTTAAGGTAATAGGATCTAGTGGTCTAACTGACAGCCAGCGCTCCACCAAACAAATCATTGTCTGAGGCTGCTCTAACAGAGGGAATAAGCAAAGTGCCATAGCACTATCTATACTGACGAATTCCTCAATTAGCGCTAAGTGCTGACTCATAGGAAATATTCTCATCTCTGTAACACAGGCTACAAGGTCTTGTCGGAAATTGGGAGTTTTTAGTTGAGGATGCAGATGCACTGTTGCTCTTTGCCAGTCAGAGTCAGTCCATTCATCAACTGGTACAAAAGACGATATCTGGTTTGGATGACCACACCAAAGGTCAAGCAAACGATGAACAGGATGTAATAGTTCAAATAAATGCAGTTTTTCCTCGACAGAAAGTTCTGGCAAGCTCATTGCCAAAAACGCAGGTAAGTTATCTGGCTCTTTAAACAAATCCATCACGTCCCACTGCCACCAGTTCACCATATTGATAAACTCTAAATCAGCTGCTCTTAAAGCTGAGAACAATTCTGGGATAGTAGAGCCTTTGTCACCCATTAGTAACTGATTTGCTAGAATTCCCACGTCATCTTTTTCATACTTGGAATTCCAGGTCTGAAACTTGAGAAGAACATTATCTTTCAATGCTTTCATTGTCTCCCGCACTATATCAATCTGCATTTCTTCTGGGTTTTGCTCCATTAAACCCATAAATTTGAAGAGGCTTTGAGCGCGGAAATAATGAGCACGTTGGAGCGAACTATGGAGATTAGTACGAATAATACCATCGGGTTTTAAAACTGACTTCATCGCTTGCAAGCCAGCAACTGCATTGGGGAGTAGATAAAGTACATCATCACAGTTGATATAGTCAAATTTCATGCCTATTTTGGGCAGATCCTCAAGCAAAATAACGGAAAATTCTATGTTTTCAAATCCGTGATATTGTACGCGTTGCTGAGCTAATTTAACAGATTCTTCTGAAATATCAATTCCTACAATTTTTGCTCCAGGATTAGCTTCTGCTAATACCAAAGATTTATAGCCAGTGCCACATCCTGCATCTAAAACTACTTTTCCTTTAGTCTCTATAACTTTTTTGTTTCTTAAATAGTAGGGTGTTACCAAATTATGGATGTAGAGTAAATTATGGTTATCCTTAGGAGATGTCTCCAAGGGAATTCTCAGATAGGGGCAACTGTCAAATTGTTGACGAATTTTATCTAATAACTCAGATGCTTGACTTTGCATTGCAATTTCTCCCAATACTAATTTTTCCTGGTGCATCATCTGTTTTGGTTCTAGAGGAGAATGAAACAGCCCTGCTTATCAAGAGCTGCACATCCAAGCTTTAGTATTCCCAAATCTGGAGTTTTGTATCACAACCTGTTTTTTTAGGCTCAATAAAAAAAAGCGTACTCGTTATGAGTTGTTCTAAGCTGTCATGACTAACCTACTCCCATCAGGAGTCAGGACTTACGCAACTGGCACAAGCAATGGCGCGGCGTAGCCGCGTCGAGCG
>CAZZYE010000396.1:2418-7022 GCA_964658145.1 uncultured Stigonema sp. | reverse complement strand
TTGCCCCATGCTTCTTGCCCATTGCCCACTCCCTTCGTACCGAACACTCAGGATAATTTCACCACCAGCCGGAGTATATTTACAGGCATTATTCAGCAGTTCTGCAAAGATTCGTGCCAGATGGGTGCTATCTGAGTAGAGTGGCGGGATGTCAGAGGGGAGATTAAGCTGTAGGGTTTGCTGGCGTTCCTGAGTCCGGATAAAAAACGACTCAACGATGCTAGTCAACCAATATTGTAATAGCAAAGGCTCAGGCGTCAACTCGGGAGTTATTGCAGCTTCCAGCCGCTGTAAGTCTAGCAAATAATTGATTAGCTCAAGCTCGCGATCGCACTCAGTTTGCAAAAGCTCTAGATATCGCTGACCTTGCTCGTTAGTGCCAGTGCTTTGTAGTATTTGAATTGCCATCATAATATTAGATAAAGGAGTTCGCAATTCGTGGGAGACGGTATTTAAAAAGTCATCTTTAAGTCGGTTGACTTGTTCTAACTGCGCTACAAGTTGCTCTTGCTCAATTTGCTTTTGACGCACCTCACTAGCCCATTGCCGCTCAGTGATGTCCCGAAACACCAAAACCGCGCCGATAATGTTGTCTTTGTCATCTTTAATTGGTGCCGCCCTGTCATCAATTGGTATTTCTGCACCATTTCTGGAAATTAGAATATTATCTGACTCTAGACAAACAATAACACCGTCTTGAAAAAGCTTTGTTAGAGGATTTTCAATGATTTTACGAGTTTTTGCATTGATAATCTTGAAGACTTCTGATGCTTTTTTCCCACAAGCTTCTTCCTGTTTCCATCCTGTCAGTTTTTCCGCAACAGGATTCATAAAAGTTACTACTTCTTGATCGTTGCTAGCAATCACAGCATCGTCTATACTTTTAATAACTGTCGCTAACCATTGTTGATTTTCTTTTAATTGCTTTTCCAGCTTATCTTTGTTCAGAGCTATTTCAATAGTCGTGTATAGTTCTCTTTCTTTAAAAGGTTTGAGTAAGTAGCCAAATGGCTCTGTTAGTTTTACTCGTTCCAATTTGCTATCGTCTTCGTAAGCAGTAAGATAGATTACTGGAATTTTAAAACGATTATAGATTTGTCTAGCAGCTTCTATACCGTCCATATCCCCTTTTAATCTAATATCCATTAGCACTAAATCTGGACATATTTCTGCTGCTTTATTAATTGCCTCTTCTCCCGAAGAAGCAATAATGGGAACATTGTAACCACATTTTTTTAAGCTGTTTTGTAAGTCTTTTGCAACAATGCTTTCATCTTCCACAACCAATATTTTTGCGCTTTTCATTGTTTTTTCCAATTTTATTTTTCTGCGATTTGTACGAATGTCAACCTACAATTAGAGCCTCTATTGTAGTTATTAATAATAACTTCATATAGCAATCATAAATGAGTTTTAAAAAATTTTAAGTTGTGTAGGGTGGGCACTGCCCACCAAAACCCGGATACGGTGGGCAGTGCCCACCCTACGAGTATTTCTGGAATTTTCACCTATGTAATAGGATTGCTATATGTACTAAGTAGACTTGCTACAATATGTTTAACTAAAATTAATCATTGCCCCGATCTTTAGATTGATACAACTTATGTGTAACCGACAAGATCGCGAAGCCTATGGTTAACTAATAACCACCGTCCATCTGTTGCTAAATGGGCAATGCCAACAGCAGCCTGATTGAATGTACCGCGAAATCGTTGTTCGTCCCGCAACGCGAACTCTATTCGCTTGCGTTCAGCAGTTTCCGCTTGTAATGATTCATTTCCTGGTTGCCAAAGGTAGCAATGCCTGTGGGGAATAAACTCTATAGACAAAAAAAGGTGCAAAAATTCCGTCATAGCTGTAGCCAACTGTGTGTAACTAAACCTAAATTAGGTATTTCCTTTATTAAGCTATATATAATTAGTCGATTACTGTCACCCCAATTCCACTGAATTCTGACAAGCCGTAACACAAAGTTTCTTGACTTTTCTCTGTATTTTTACCGTTGACAGAACTCGGCCTGTCTACTGTGGAGGAGAAATGCGGAAGCCCTTGAGGTAACGCTCGTCCCTTGTTCCCGATCAACGCTTGCGATCGTAGACGTTAGGAGTACGACGAGAGTAAGGCACCATCACACGGTGCGTTACGACGTTCCGTCTAACGCACCCTAAAAAATAGGAGATTTTTTTATTGGAAGTCCCTAAGAATAAAGTTTTTTTGATAATGACTGCTAATAAGCGACTTTTAAAATAGCTTAATAAAAGCGAATAAATGACAAAGATTTTAATTTACTGATCTGTGACATAGTATAATGTTGGGTAACTCACATCTTGCACCTAGGTGAAAAACCGGGTTTCTTGAGAATGACTAATGGTCAAACCCTAGATTTTTGGTTAATAAACCCGGTTTTTTTGGTCTTGTTGAGAATGGTGCAAGATATGAGCCTCCGACTAGCGGCGATCGCCACTAGTAACATATGAAAGATGCACATTTTTCTTCAATTTCTCAAAGCCTTGCTGTATCAGGGTTATAAAATGTGCATCTTAGGAGGTAACAAACAACGGACGTAGAGCATATTCTAAGCTTGCTTTGTGATATTTTTGATAAATATTCCTATTTTGAAGATATATTGTATAGCATATTTTTGAAACCAATTAGCAATTATTTGAGAGGCGATGGCTGAGAACAACGACGATAACTACCAACAGAACCGAAACCAAAGACTGAAAGGGTGGGGGTTGAATTTTTTTGGGGATACACCTGCAACTCCACAAACCAAGGAAAACAGCGCTGAAATGGGATTTGAGTTAGATACAGGTAAATCTTTCCCGTTAGCAATGGCAAGCGTGGGAGAGCGCCTGCGGATAGTTAAACTTAAAGGCGCAGAAGGTACGGTACGTCGCCTAATTGGGATGGGATTTGTTCCGGGAATTGAACTTCAAATCATTAGCACTACCAACGGTTCTGTCATTGTGGCACTTGGTGACAACCGTATTGGGTTAGGCGTGGGTATGGCACAGAAAATCATGTGTACGACCGAAGCTTGGGAGTAATGAGTGAGGTAAACAAACGACCGTAACTACAAGCCTTTTTTCTTTATTTAACAAAACTTTACATAGCTTGTATTATTCTCGCCCACCTATTTACGTTATTATAAAGAAAATAAGTCGTACTCGTTATGAGTTTATATAAGTAGTCATGACCAACCCAACAGTAGAAAACGTAGTCATTATAGGTTCTGGACCAGCAGGGTACACAGCTGCCATTTATGCGGGACGGGCTAACCTCAAACCTGTAGTCTTTGAAGGCTTCCAAGCCGGGGGTTTACCTGGTGGACAGCTGATGACAACCACTGAAGTAGAGAACTTTCCTGGGTTTCCCACCGGGATTAGCGGACCAGAATTGATGGATAAGATGAAAGCCCAAGCAGAGCGTTGGGGAGCGGAGTTATATACTGAAGATGTAACTCAAGTAGACTTAAGTCAGCGTCCTTTCACTGTTCGCTCAGAGGAACGGGAATTTAAAACCAACACCATTATCATTGCCACTGGTGCGACAGCAAAGCGCTTAGGTTTACCCAGCGAACATGAATTTTGGAGTCGGGGAATCTCCGCTTGTGCGATCTGTGATGGCGCTACACCTATTTTCCACGGAGCAGAATTAGCTGTCGTTGGTGGCGGCGACTCAGCAGCCGAAGAAGCGATTTACCTCACCAAATATGGCTCTCAGGTGAATTTGTTAGTGCGGGGAGACAAACTGCGGGCTTCTAAAGCGATGCAAAACCGCGTTTTGAGTAACCCAAAAATCCTAGTTCACTGGAACACAGAGGCGATGGATATTTTTGGTAACGAAAACCATATGGATGGAGTGAAACTCCGCAACATCAAAACCGGTGAAGAAAGCAAACTGCACGTTAAGGGTTTATTCTACGCCATTGGTCACAATCCCAACACATCTTTATTCAAGGGGCAACTAGAACTGGATGATGTGGGTTACGTCGTCACCAAGCACGGTTCACCAGAAACCAGCGTAGAAGCCGTATTCGCCGCAGGCGACGTGCAGGATCATGAATATCGCCAAGCAATTACGGCGGCGGGTAGTGGCTGTACGGCGGCGATGTTAGCAGAACGCTGGTTGTCATTCAACGGTTTAATTCAAGAATTCTATCAAAAGCCGGAAACGCCAGATAATGAATTAGAACCTCAACTAGCCGAGAAGAAAACCGAAGAACAGTTAGCTGCTGAATTTGATTTGAATGCAACCCGCCATCAGGGAGGTTATGCTTTGCGCAAGCTATTCCACGATAGCGATCGCCCACTCGTGGTCAAATACGTCTCTCCTGGTTGCGGTCCTTGCCATACCCTAAAACCAATTTTAAATAAAGTGGTGGATGAATTTGACGGCAAAATTCACTTCGTCGAAATTGACATAGACAAAGACCGAGAAATTGCTCAAAGTGGTGGCGTTACAGGAACGCCAACAGTTCAAATCTTCAAAAACAAGGAACTGGTGAAAGAACTCAAAGGCGTCAAGCCCAAAAGCGAATACCGCCAGTTGGTTGCAAACAATCTTTAATGGGAAGTAGCGAATTAAATTAAAAATTAAAA
>CAZZYE010000396.1:0-2408 GCA_964658145.1 uncultured Stigonema sp. | reverse complement strand
TTTTAATTTTTAATTCTTTACCTCCCCAATTCATGACCATTACAAACACTCCAAAGCCAAGATTTTTAGCCAAAAACCTCAGCCTTTCCCAGCAACTCATGCTTATAGGGTTAAGCATGACCCTTTTTTTTATATTCCTGGCATTCTTTGCTCCGGCATTTCAGGCTTGGGGATGGCTGCAAGACCCTACTGATTCCCTGATTAACCCTATTCACGAACCACCCTCAGCCAAATATTGGTTTGGTACTAGTCGCCAAGGCTATGATGTATTCTCGCGCACACTGTTTGGTGCTCAAGCTGCATTGCAAGTAGTTTTGCTAGCAACGGCATTAAGCATGCTGATCGGTGTGCCTTTAGGTATGGTGAGTGGTTATTTAGGCGGTAGATTGGATAAGGTGTTGCTATTTCTCATGGATAGCATCTATACCCTACCAGGACTACTGCTTTCAGTGACGCTGGCATTTGTGGTGGGGCGTGGGATATTCAATGCGGCGATCGCCATCAGCATTGCTTACATTCCTCAATATTACCGCGTTGTTCGTAACCACACCGTTAGCGTTAAAACCGAAGTCTTTATCGAAGCTGCACAAGCACTGGGTGCCAACACTTGGCATGTGCTTTCCCGGTATCTGTTTTTCAACGTGATTCAAAGCGTACCTGTACTCTTTACCCTCAACGCCGCCGATGCGATTTTAGTTTTAGGTGGTTTAGGCTTTTTAGGGCTAGGACTTCCAGAAGAAGTACCAGAATGGGGACACGATTTAAAACAAGCTTTAGACGCACTACCCACAGGTATTTGGTGGACTGCACTTTTCCCTGGATTAGGGATGACATCAATGGTGGTAGGGCTATCGCTTCTGGGTGAGGGGTTAAATGAATTTGTCAATCCTCGGTTACGGCGAGAAAATGGAATGAGGAAGTAGGAAGAGACGTTCCGGCGGAACGTCTGTACGTCCGTTAGTTGTTAGTGGTTAGTTGCTACTGACAAAGGACACCAATCAGGGGTTTTATCGTCTAAGATTTTGGTTGTGGTATTTCTAAAGTAAGAGATTTGTGAAAGATAACATGTCCTTAATAGCCGCTGCTGCTGGTGGCTTTATGCTTTCCGTTGCCCTTTCTGGGATCTTACGCGGCACTCCTGTGGTATCCTGGCAAGGACAATCCAGTTTGCGTCCGATGACGGTTGCTGATTTACAGTTGACCTCTAGTCAGACGGAAAACGGGAAATTTTTTCGCGCAAAGACTGGCAATAGATGAGGCAGCGAATGTGGCAACGGATTTTGTAACGGATGTAGCGGATAATTTATCTATTAGACATCTCCAGAAATTAATTGTGCGTTGTCTACAACCTTTGTAGAACGCCCCGCGTTCATACATTGTTTTTCACCAGATGTCTATTAAGTTCCACACATAAATCATCCGTTACATCCGTTCCTATCCGTTGCCTTATCCGTTACATGCGTTAAATGATCCGTTGCCACATTTGTTGCTCAAGAGGATTTGAAAGTGGTGAATTCTCAAGTAATCGGCATTGACTTGGGGGGAACAGCAATTAAGCTGGGGCGTTTTGCGCCAGATGGCACTTGTTTACAATCGTTAACTGTGGCGACTCCCCAACCGGCAACACCAGAAGCAGTTGTGGCGGCGATGGTGGATGCGATCGCCCAAATCGATCCACAACATACCATTGCCATTGGTGTTGGCACTCCAGGTCCGGCAGATGCAGCAGGACGCATTGCTAAAGTCGCTATTAACCTGCACTTATGGCACGATGTTCCTTTGGCAGACTGGTTAGAAGCAAAAACAAGCCTGCCGACAATTGTCGCTAACGACGCCAACTGTGCTGGGTTAGGAGAAGCTTGGCTGGGAGCAGGTCGCCGCTTTCAAAATCTTATCCTGCTGACTTTAGGAACTGGCGTTGGTGGCGCAATTATTTTGGATGGCAAACTGTTTGTCGGGCATCAAGGAGCAGCAGGTGAGCTGGGATTAATCACCTTAAACCCCGATGGTCCAAAGTGTAATAGTGGCAATCAAGGCTCATTGGAGCAGTCTGTCTCAGTGACAGCTATTCGTCGTCGCACAGCAAAGGAACCAGCAGAATTGGGCGCTCTAGCACAAGCCGGAGATCTAGATGCCTTGACATTTTGGCAAGAGTATGGTAAAGATTTGGGTACAGGTTTGACGAGTTTGATTTATGTGCTGACGCCGGAAGCGATTGTCATTGGTGGCGGTGTCAGCGCCAGCGCCGAGTTTTTCCTCCCATCTGTCAAGGCAGAAATTGAGCAACGAGTGCTACCCACTTCCCGCCTGGGTTTACAAATATTGCCAGCAGAATTGGGTAACTCTGCCGGAATTGTAGGTGCAGCCAAATTAGCATTTTCAAAAATTATGAATGATGAATGATGAAT
>CAZZYE010000395.1:1336-7045 GCA_964658145.1 uncultured Stigonema sp. | reverse complement strand
CGCAGCATTCTTCGCTGCTTCCTTTGCTGATTCCACAGTATCTTTTGCTGATTCCGTCATAGTATTCCTCGCTGTTTTGATTAACTACTTGCAAAAGCCTTTGGGCGCTAGCACATAAATCGACGCATTATTGTGCGCGTCTCTATATTACTCAGCCTACCCTATAACCCCCATTTATCCCCCGAACAAGGAAAAAGAGGGGGTGTCACAGAATCAGAGCCGGTGGGTACTTTTGCACGATCTTTATTAACTAATAAAAATGTACCTAACAAGACAACTTAAATTGCTCTTTCTTGAGAATGAAAATTCCCTATTTATGTCTATCGGTAGACTTTTTGACTTAAAAATTTGTTTAGCCTCGTTCTTCAGCAATTTTTTCACGTTATTGCATTACAAAGGTTGCTTTTTACGACAAAATGTGGTTTTAAATTTACTTTTTTCACCTACTGGTGGAAAAACGTTCTTCAGCAAAGTAGTACTCACAGAAGCATTGCTCCTGCTTTGGAAAGCCGACTGTTTATCCCTTACAAGCTAAGCGTTGCGGCATTTTTCAGTGTTACTACTGAATTTGCATGGTAAAATAAAGTGTTAGTTTGGGTTGTCAATACCAAACTAGAAATATTAGGGGATTTCGTGTCTGTTCAAACCTCAGACAGAAGCTATATTGCTGGCAACATATCGCCTCATAGCAACTGCCAACAAAGTAAAGATTTATTAACATTATCCGAAGTTTCCCAAATAGGCAAAACTTGGGACAAGCACCGCGCCAATGCTGATAGAGTTTCCAATTACTACACTAGCGCCGATGAAGGTTGCTTCAATCGGTATGCGTGGCGGGTGAGAATGTGTTCTGAGTTGCTAGAGTTTCGATTGGTGTCACAATCGGAAGAAAGTCTTAAGTTTAAGCTATCAGATGCCAGATTCTGTCGGGTTCGTCACTGTCCGGTATGTCAGTGGCGGCGAAGTCTAATGTGGAAAGCGAAGGCTTACAAAATTCTTCCGCAGGTCGTCGCAGACTATCCTAAGTATCGCTGGCTGTTTGTCACCTTGACCGTAAAGAACTGTAGCATTGAAGAACTACGGGTAACCTTGGATTGGATGAACAAAGCTTTTAAGCGCTTGACTGAGTTGAAGGCTTGGTCTGCTTGCATGCTGGGTGAAGTCAACAGAAGTTACTAAGGGTAAAGATGGGGTATCGGCACACCCGCATTTACACATTTTGGCAATGGTGCCGCCTTCGTATTTCAGTCATAGCTATCTTTCTCATGCCAAGTGGGTGGCATTATGGCAGCAGTGCTTACGGGTTGACTACCAGCCAGTCATTCATGTTAGTGCGATCGCCAAGCATCACGACCCCAAAGATCTCATCCCAGAAATTCTCAAGTATCAGGTGAAGGAGTCAGACTTGGTTGGCGATCGCGAATGGTTTCTAGAGTTAACCCGCCAGCTGCACAAAACAAGAGCTATTGCTGTCTCGCTCCTGCACCTGCCCCTGCCCCGTCCTCGCTTAGGCGATAACGGAGCTATCAGTCAGACTGACGGTTAGCGGTTGGTAGCGATCGCCTAAGCGAACCACTGCCAACAAAGACACCATCGTGGGTAGTGGTTTCGGCTAGAGGGAGGCGGCACCGACAGAAACTTGGGGAGGAGGGCAGTGTCAGAATTGACCTTGGTGGGCGAGCGCAATCAAAAGCCCAGCAGTCATTTAGGGTGCAAAGTAATTCAGTTGCGATCGCACCAAAAGGCATATAGCGCTACAAGCTCACCTGGTTATCAGCTTTCCCTGCCGACTCGCTGCTCTGATTACACTTGGATTAGCAGTAAACATTTGAATTTCTGGTACAGTCACATAATCACCATCATCGGTAATAATCTTGGTCAATGACTCCTGTTTCATCGATTCAAGCATAAACAGGTCATAACCATCTAGACGCTGAGTACTGAACCGATTGAGAGCAGCATCTACAGTGATTTTATTAAGTGTTAAATCAATTTGGAAAGCATAAATACTCTCAACCTGATTCCACACAGCTTGTACTTGGGAGACAACCCTGGCTCGTTGCGAGGGGTAGTTATGACGGTATTCCTTCGCCCTCTTACGGTAGTCTTGACCTGTAATCGAGCCATAGGCTGACAGTTTATGTTCTTCACTTTCAATAAGATGAGCTAACTCAGCTAGAGATAAGCCTGAGTAGCAGAGTGTAGCCCCGACAGCAACTGTACCTACAATATAGTTTGGATAGCTGCTGATCTGGTATGGTTGTGCTGATGAACTTGCTGGCGGATATGTCAGCCAGTACCAGACATTTGTATCTACCAAAAAAATATCCCCTTTTTGAGGGGAATCAACTGTGATGTCAATGACATCTGCCTGTACGATGTAGTCAACTGCCATTACGAACAGAGAGATTGTTCCAGAATCATTTCATCTACGGCTTTGCGATACTGCTCATCTGAGTAGTAATGCAAAGCATTCTCAATTACATTGTCATAAGTCTGTTGACCAACAGGGCTTAGGTTAGATACAACCAGAAGCCGATCCAAATCTTCAGCTTTGATGTCACGTAGCAGTTGACCGATGGCAAAGTTGAAAAACACTGACAATAATCTTCTTACGTCAGTAAAGTCTAGCTCTACTGACTCTCCTGCTTGGAGTTTGGGATGAATCAAATTATAGATTTGCTGCCCAGCCTGTTGGCTCATGCAGTTTTCGCCAATTAGCTCGTAAACCTTGTATTTCATGGCTTCAAGCTCTCTAGTAGAACATTAGTACTAAAACAATAACTCATTTTATGTAAAGTTATGGTAATTTACGTCGCATTTAATTGTAATGTTTATTAAAGTCCCTTCAAAGAAAGTGGGTGCGCTCTGGTAGAGTTCCTGGCTTTCGTCAATTAAAGCGTAACCGTCGTGGCTGTAAATTTCTATTTTACCCTGTTTACTCCTAACAAAGTTTTTTAATGAGTGCAGACCAGTACCTCCAGGTACTCTACTGCGTCGGGTTGTCTTCCCAGGTTGAAACGCCCATTTTAAAGCGTCCTCAGCCAGCATGCTGCTGTTTTGAAGGAATTGGCGTACGTTTGCCGGGATGCCAACACCAAAATCAATGACAGTAAGCTTTAGTGTCTTCAAGTTAGGATATCGTTGTCCACAGGTGAATACGCCGATATCAGACACCCCGTGTTCAAAAGCATTGCTATAGATTTCAAGAGCATTATGAATAATTTCATCTTTGATAGCTTGACTAACTTCTACCCAACCACGTCCAAGCCACTGTTCATC
This sequence comes from uncultured Stigonema sp., assembly GCA_964658145.1. GTDB lineage: Bacteria > Cyanobacteriota > Cyanobacteriia > Cyanobacteriales > Nostocaceae > Stigonema. Next base: position 3,763 of record CAZZYE010000395.1, on the reverse strand, counting down.
TAGGTAATTCAAAATACCCTGAAAGTTGTCGTTAGCATCTTCCCTGTAAGCAACGGAATTCCCTTTCCACCCTTGCTGATTATCTCCAAAGGCGTATATTTATATCGTCCTAAATTTGATAGATATCTCACCAGGAAATTGTGGCAATAATTTATAGATAATTTAACAGAAACCGCTCAGTTTATTGATGTATGTGAACAGATTGATGAATGCCGATATCCAAAAGATAACAAATATCTGGAATTGGCAGTGAGTGGTCAAGCCGAGTGTATTGTTACCGGAGATAATGATTTGAAGCGTGCTAAACCCATTTCGGGGCATTAAGATTCTGACTGTTCAAGAATTTTTGGCAAAGAACTAGCAAGAATTACTCTACACCCGATAGGCACGCTCGTTAAGACGTAAACCTTGTCAGAACTTTCCTGTTAGTGGTTGGGGTTAATAGGCGATTTTCTCCGCTTCGGGATTTTTACACGTTTAGACCCTACCCCATTGTGCCAAATAATGAGCAGTGTTAAGAGATGCGCGAAGCAACCAGAACCCTATCTTAATACAATCACCATGACGCTACTTTCCACTAAGTAACGTCTGATGACAAGCTCCTTGCACTACCTAATCTCAACTCGTTGTGAACCAAAATAGCCAAGGAGAAAGTATTGGTTCATAATTGGCTTCTATGAAATTCAAAGCTTGCTCGGCTATTCGTAGTGACGCTGAACATTCCGGGGAACAAGGGAGATGGCAGATTAATGACTTTCCATCTAAATAGCCACTTGGGTTAATCAAGCGGAAACGCCCAACAAATGACCAAGTTGCAACTTCTACTGCCAGAGTATCAATATTAGCCTCACCAATTACTGATACAAAATTACAGCAACAAGAAGGATAACCCAGAAGACTTCCAAGTCTCAATTCATGAGGCTCAAAACTTTGAGCGACTGAAAGGATTATGCTTGCCAAGTATATATCGCGTGCTACGCAAACATAACCTTCATCATCCACTTTGAAGGCAAAGCTGTACTGTTCACACCAAGCAGCAAGTTTTGCTAAACCGATTGCTTGTTGCACTCGGACTCTAACAGCATATTATTCACGAATGAGATGCATGCTTGAAAGCTACTGTTAAGTAATCGCCTTACATTGACTTCACTGTTACTGCTAGCTGCAACCAATATCGCATCCAGCAAGGCACCTAGACAATAAAATTCAATTTCTCCTTTTTCCCATAACATCTGGTCAAGTTTCTCGTAACATTCCTTGACTTGTGCTGAAAACTTATCAATTCCACCCAGCGCCTCAATAATATTTTTTAGCGCCTTACTTAACATTTTCGGGTCGCCCGCTTCTAAAACGACTTCGATATAAGATGCTGCTTCCAATGGATCTTTGAGGTCTTTAATCAGTTTTTGGTGATAACTGGTGCTTCTAGGCATCGTCTCTACTCCTATAGTCTTCCCAATATTCCTTAGCTGTACGAATATCTTGTAATTTCCTTCCCCTTATCACCACCACAAAAGAATAATATGATGCTTACAATATCTAAAAGTAGACTCCTCGGCTGACACAAAGAGGTCTATATGAACGAAGAAAATAAAAGTTCTCAACTTGTTTTAGAACCAGAACAGATGGATGCCCTAACGCAGCTAGCAAGTAAGCAAGGGCGCACAATTTCTGATGTTGCACGGTTCGTGGTGCGTCTGGGACTAAAATCTCTTGAGCTTACGAAACAGCGACGTAATGTTGCCCTTGAGCGTTTAGAACAAATGCGACAAGAAATCTATCGAACACATGGCATGTATCCAGGCGATCCAGTTGCTGAAGTACGAGCGGAACGAGAAAAACAAATTGACAGGGTTATGACAGGGGAGCCTTAAAGATATTACCAGACTCAAATCTCGTACTAGCGCTGGTGCTGACTCTTCCCTATACGCCAGCATCTATCCGCAAGATGCGGGAGTGGCAAGAGCAAAATGTAGAACTACTAGTACCGACCCTGTGGTCTTATGAAGTGACTTCAAGTCTTCGCAAAGCAGTCGCCAGTAGCAGTATTTCTGCTGAAATGGCTGTAGACGCTCTACAATATATTTTGTCTCTAGAGATTCCGCAAGTGCCGCCAACACCTGCACTTCACCTTAAGGCTTTAGAGTGGGCAGGCCGACTGAATCAAATTGTAGCTTATGATGCTGCCGACCTTGCCCTAGCTGAGTCTTGCAGATCAGAATTCTGGACAGCTGACAGACGGCTTGCTGATGCTGCTATTCGATTAGGTGTTTTATGGGTACATTATCTCAATGATCCGAACCAATAAACCTGATTACAAAGTCAAGCCAACTTAATCCGTGCCACAGACAATACACTAGTATAGCACGGCGGAAAGACAGTTACCATTCAAAACAGCCAAAAACCTTGTATTTCAAGCTTTTTAAT
>CAZZYE010000395.1:0-1326 GCA_964658145.1 uncultured Stigonema sp. | reverse complement strand
AAAACGGTACTAGCCAGAGTGCGATCGCAGTCGTACATGTTGACACGCTCGAGCAAGTTGAGGTTAAGCAAGCAAAGCTTTTGCTTCTCGCCTCTGTGACACCAAAAAAGCTGCCAATTCTATCGCTGCTTTCATACTCGTAGCATCGGCAATTCCCTTACCCGCAATATCAAATGCTGTTCCGTGGTCGGGTGAGGTGCGAATGAAAGGAAGACCAATGGAAGTATTTACTGCACGGTCGAATGCCATCAGCTTGACAGGAATTAAGCCTTGGTCATGGTAGAGTGCCAGGTAAGCATCAGCGATATTTGGGATTTTGGCATCACCATACCAAGCTTGACCTGGTTTCACCCACATTGTATCTGGTGGAATCGGACCATCAAGCTGTAAGTTTGGGCGATTTTTACGTTCAAGTTCTAACCAGGGAATTAACCAATCTTGTTCTTCGTGTCCCAGTTGTCCTTGTTCACCGCTATGAGGATTTAAACCGGCGATCGCAATCCTAGCTTTGTCTAAACCAAAATCTGATTCTAAACACTCCACCAGCAAATCAAGTTTTTCTGTCATCAATTGCGGTGTTAGCACCTGAGATACTTGACAAAGTGGTATATGTGTGGTTGCAAGCAGTGTGCGAAGTGTCCAGCCAGTATGAGGCGATCGCGCCACAAATAGCATTCCCACACGCGCCGTCCCTGACTTCTGTGCCAAAAGTTCCGTTTGACCAGGGTAATTGTAACCTGCGGCTTTCCACCCAGCTTTAGCTATCGGACCTGTGACAATTCCGTCGAATTCACCTGCGAGTGTGCAGGCGATCGCTGCTTCCATATAAGCAAAACTTGCCGCCCCACTTGCCGCATTCCCCATTCCTGTGACAATATTACTTTTAATATGTAAGTCTTGCTGCACATCAAGAATTGATAAGTCTGCTGGATTTGCCAAAAATTCTAAATTCTCAGTTTGACGCAGCTTCGTATAAGTTTCTGTAAGCACTTCCAGGCTACCCACTACTGTCACATCACAATTAATGCATGCGCTTGGGTCCGACAAAGCTTTTAAAATCACCTCTGGTCCAATTCCCGCCGGATCTCCTAGCGTCAGCACTAGACGCGGACAATTCTTTAATTTTGATATTGCGTTTTCTTTATTTATTTCATGCATAAAAAAAATATCGCCTACCCTTGACTAATGTTAGTGTATGGGTGTCAAATTGTCACCATAATGTCACCGAAATGAATGAAATTCGTTTAAGTGTTAGAGTTTCAAAGCCAGAGATGGAAAATTTGGAACGACTTGCCAAGAAAACCAAGCGGACTAAAACAGACCTAG
>CAZZYE010000394.1:0-7056 GCA_964658145.1 uncultured Stigonema sp. | reverse complement strand
CTTTTGACTTTTGACTTCCCCGAAGGGGTGGTTGGTTTGTGTAACGGGTGTCCGATACAGTGAGGTGAGGCATTACAGCACCATTAAACCGTAGGGGCGCGGAAACCGCGCCCTTACAATGTGGCATCGGTTCAATTGAAAACTGCTGTATCAATATTATTTGTGCCGACTTACCTAATGAATGCGATCGCTTTCCCATGCAGGAGTGCGACCCAGACAACTACTTCGACTCAACATATTGGTTCGGATCAGATAATCTACATACCGATAAATGTAGAGACGCGAAATAGCGTTCATACACCTATGTAATCCTCACCAACAACTCTTAACCAAACCGTATTAGCTTGGATGGAACTGATTTCTTTGGTTCAAAAGGCTGACGAATAGGTTTATCTTTTAAGTTTTTAATGTGCAGTTCAAGACTGGTGCGCTGTTTTGTCAGGCGATCGCGGTTAATTGCACAATTTTCAGCAACGAGTGCGTGAGACAGCAACTAGAACGTAATTAACTCTGGATATATCTGAGCATACTTTTTCCATTATCTATATAATATCCTGTCAACTAAGCAAAAGTCAACCAAAAAACTCAAATTTTTCGATGGCAACCAGATTAGTCGAGATAGACCGATCCACTGGTAGCACCAATTCAGCAACGCCTCCAACTGATGTTCAACAAAAAAAGGTTCGACTTTTTCAATTAGGGACTTCCAGAAAATGAAATATCCCAACCAGAGATCGATCAATCGTTTCATGGGTAAGGGCGGGGTATCCCCGCCCCTACGATTTGGGACAATTTTTTGTTGGAAATGAGACTCAATCTCGTGGGGATGGGGTCGTTCCCTGGTTTAAATACAAGACGTTTACCACCTTCTAGGTCAACAGCTTTCTTCACCTGCGCGATCGCCAACATTATTGCTCTTGAAATGCCTGCTGCTGTTTTCTAATTGCACGAAAAATTTAGATCCTCCTAAATCCTCCTTAAAAAGGAGGACTTTGAGAAAGTTGTTCCCCCCTTTTTAAGGGGGGTTAGTTCTGATCTCGATACAACCGTAGACTTTGAAAACATCCTCTTATGAACCCGAATTTCTTCTTTCCGATGTGACGATCCAACGGGGCCAAAATGGGTCATGTCCGGGTAAAAGTCTTTGAAGTTCGGTCTGGATTTGTGTGTGAGTTCTTAAGTATTCTGGAAAATCGCTCATATTGTCTTTACGCATCCATGCTTCAGCAGCAACGATAGCAATTTCTGCTTCCTGAGAACGAGCTTGTTTAAGTCCAAAAATTTCTGAGGTTAACCATCCTACAGTATCTCCCTGTTTAGACCAAGCTACTTCATCAAAATTAACTTCTTGACCTTGCAATTCCAATAAAAATAATTTATCTTGTTCTTCATCAAAATTAGGTTCTAAGGAAGCAAGAATAAGTGGAGAATGAGTAGTAACTAAAGCTTGTATTTTCATGGACTGTTGTAATTCTGTTACTACTGCTAAAATTGCTGGTAGAATTAATCTTTGCCAACGGGGATGCAGGTGAGATTCAATTTCATCAATTAGTAAAACTATTTGATTTATTGGCTTCTGTTGTCGCAGGTCAGAAGCTTTTTTATGTTCGTACCAAGTCCATACCAGTAAATAAGCAAGTCCCAAAATACGCTTCATTCCAGCTGAGGCGTGAATTACAGGAACATTACCGTAAGGAAGATTAACTGTAGGAATATCACGTACATCTTCTACAGACACTCGCGTTGGTTCCCCCACTTTTATCCACTCATCAGGATGGGAAGCAAGTTTTTTAATGACATGAGAAAATAGTTGAAATGGAGATTTTGTGGGTTGATTTTGCCATGTCACCCAATCTTGAATTAGACCATTACAAAGAACTTTACCATCTGACTTTAGACCATTCCAAAGCGTATCTGAGGTAAAATTATAAGCAATATCACGTTTGCGAGCCGGGTCAAAAACGGAGAAACCGCCATCAACACGAACGTAAATAACTACCTCTTTTAATAAGGGAGGCATTTGTAAATTACGCCATTGTTGTTCGGAAAAATCAAAGTAACTCCGGTACTCTTTGATATTTTTTTCGCTGCTAACTAGGCAGCTAATTTCTGGGTGAGCTTCTATAACTCGTTGCGGATAGGCGGGTTTGTCAGCCCAATTTGCAGTGAGAACCCACCAAGCAACATCGAGTAAAAAACTTTTACCAAGACCATTATCGCCTGTAAAAATATTGAGTCTATCACCAAATTCAACATCAAAATGCGTTGCTGGACCAACTTGCTTGAGGTGAAGTTCTTTTAACATTACGTTTTCTTGACTCAGATCGTGTATTTCCGCTACCCCAGATCCTAGACCTTGAGGCTCTAAGTACAGAATTGCACAAGTTCATGGCGAAATGATTTTGGTGTGCCCTCATCCCCAACCCTTCTCCCTACTGGGAGAAGGGAGCTAAATTCTGTTCCCTCTCCCGAAGGGAGAGGGTTAGGGTGAGGGTCAATCGGAGCCAAAACGCTACGAATTTATGAAACGCTGTACTAAGCGATCGCGTTTTGTTTGACCTCAAGTTAGGTAAGCAAGCGCCAGGGTATAAAGCTGCCCAAAAAGCTCGATTGACGCTTCATTGCTGAACTGATCCACCCAAAACCCGACGTTTTTTGACGAAGCCAACAGTATCAGTTACTTATTCCCCCCCTTTTAAGGGGAGCCAGCGCGCATTATGAGTGTTTCCCTCCGTAGGCGACTGGCGGGGGCTAGTTCTGATCAAGCCTTAACCGAGCAGTATTGTGTGTGGTGTTTAATCCCATAGTTGTTGTTTCATGTTTCGTCCGGTAGCCACTCAATCAGGTCTGGATAGAGTTCGCACTGCAAGACACTGCAAATCTTTTTGAGTTCCTCTGCATCTATCTTGGGCATTTCATCATAGTCCTTCCATCGGGAGACAGTATTTTTATGGACTCCTACCGCTTTTGCTAGAGCTTTGGTAGTGATTCGCCTATCCGCCATCATCTGTCTAAGCTTCCATTGAACTGCACTCATACTGTTCATCCGCACATTATTTTGCAGCAACTGCACAACACAAGTTATTAATTTCTCATTTTAAATGAAATAGCACAATTTTTAGTGCTTAAGTCATGTTTCATGTTGCTATAATACAGGGGTAAGTCAGCATCCTGAAAAAGGAGAGGGAATATGTCAAACACAATTCAAGCTCTGATTCACGTTATGCTGAAGCCGATTAAAGAACTGAAGTCGATTCTTTCCGAGCGAATGGAGCACGTTGAGAATGAGATTGAACAGTTCAACAACCGCTTCATGCATGATCGTAATTAGTTCTCTGACCAGTGGGCGGCATGTCGGTAAACTGACGCCCTTTTCAAGATAGCGGCTAATGACAGCTTCGCACTCTGACTGCGCCATGTAGTTCGTTGGGGTAGGGAATTAGTTTTTGGACTTAGGGACTTCCAAATAAAAAAATATCCGCTCCTCGTAGGGTGCGCGATTGTGGAACACCGTAACGCACCATTATCCGGTGCCGTACTCTCCCCAAGAGCGCACCCTACAATTTGGGGCAATTTATTTTTTGGAGTTCCCTTACTTGTGCGACCCGCACAGCTAATTTTCTTGATCATCACCAGTTGTGGTCAATGGCTGTGGTGGTGATTGTGGTGCTATGAGCGACGTTGTCTCCTGCTGCGTGGGGCGTGTTGCTGGCTCTGCTAAAGCTAGAAGCACGAGTCAAACTAATAATAGTGATAGTCGTAGTATATTTGCCATCGTTACCAACCCAAGGCTTGATTCTTTTGACATAACCGTTACGAGGGCTTCGCACCAAGGGGATTTGACTTAACTTGTCATCGATGGCTGAAAGTGATATGCTCATTTGCGCCAGCTGATAATCACGCTGACGTACTGCGGCATCATACTGCTGCTGTTGGAGAGAGTACTGTAAGTGCGTTTGGTTTTCTTGCTGACTTCGCTTAGTCTGCTCAATACTGGCGTTATACTCCAGTATCTTGCGCCTAGACTGGGAAGCCGTGAGACGAGACTTTGCAACCTCCAACTCAGACTTTGCGATCCGCACTGCTATTTGTAATTGTTGCAGCTGCTGTTGTTGCTCGGTGACAGAAGCATCAAGTTTAGCCTCGGCTCGCTCTACCTCAGATGATAGCTGCTTCTGGTCATTAGTGAGCTGCGCCATCTTAACGGATTCATGCTGAAGGATCTGATCTTGTAGCTTCATATCCTTCATTGATTTAATTAACTCCTCCTGTTCATGAACCTTCTCCTCAGCACCTTGCAACGCCACCTTAGCTTTTTCAACCTCAGATCTTCTCTCTGGATTTTCGCTTTTTAGGAGTTTTGTACGTGCTTCCAAGACAGACTGTGCCTGAACCCACCGCAACTGCGCCATTGAGATCGCTGCTTCTTCCTCAGAAAACATTGCTGGGGGGAGTGGCTTGGATGGAACTGGTTTTTTTGGTTCAAAAGGCTGATGAATAGGTTGATCTTTTAAGTTTTTCATGCGCAGTTCAAGACTGGTGCGCTGTTTTGTCAGGCGATCGCGCTCTAGTTTATTGTCGGTGATAATATCCCCCTCTCTCACCTCATCCCCTTCCTTAATTTTGAGGAAAGACGGATCGTCCACAGCCACACTAAGTCGTAGAGGACGATCCATCCGACTTGGTTGAGGTTGCACATCAATGGTCGATGGCTGTGTAGATTGTGTCGGTTGTGCGGTTTGTGGGGATCGCACAGATGCTCTTTGTGTTTGTGGCTGACCGAAAGCTGCTCCGGATAGTGCTAAAAGCAGTGTGCCGATAAATGCCCAATGATTCAGATTATGAGATTTTATCATAAAAAGCGGTTTAAGAATGCACCACTTTCTTATATTTCCCAAAGAGATTGCTAATTGCTAATCCTTAATTGCACAATTTTCAGCTACGAGTGCGTGAGACAGCAACTAGAACGTAATTAACTATGGATATATCTGAGCAGACCTTTTCCATTATCTATACAATATCCTGTCAACTAAGCAAAAGTCAAGCAAAAAACTCAAATTTTTCGATGGCAACCAGATTCGTCGAGATAGACTGAAAAACTGGTAGCACCAATTCAGCAACGCCTCCAACTGATGTTCAACAAAAAAAGGTTCGACTTTTTCAATTAGGGACTTCCAGAAAATGAAATATCCCAACCAGAGATCGATCAATCGTTTCATGGGTAAGGGCGGGGTATCCCCGCCCCTACGATTTGGGACAATTTTTTGTTGGAAATGAGACTCAATCTCGTGGGGATGGGGTCGTTCCCTGGTTTAAATACAAGACGTTTACCACCTTCTAGGTCAACAGCTTTCTTCACCTGCGCGATCGCCAACATTATTGCTCTTGAAATGCCTGCTGCTGTTTTCTAATTGCACGAAAAATTTAGATCCTCCTAAATCCTCCTTAAAAAGGAGGACTTTGAGAAAGTTGTTCCCCCCTTTTTAAGGGGGGTTAGTTCTGATCTCGATACAACCGTAGACTTTGAAAACATCCTCTTATGAACCCGAATTTCTTCTTTCCGATGTGACGATCCAACGGGGCCAAAATGGGTCATGTCCGGGTAAAAGTCTTTGAAGTTCGGTCTGGATTTGTGTGTGAGTTCTTAAGTATTCTGGAAAATCGCTCATATTGTCTTTACGCATCCATGCTTCAGCAGCAACGATAGCAATTTCTGCTTCCTGAGAACGAGCTTGTTTAAGTCCAAAAATTTCTGAGGTTAACCATCCTACAGTATCTCCCTGTTTAGACCAAGCTACTTCATCAAAATTAACTTCTTGACCTTGCAATTCCAATAAAAATAATTTATCTTGTTCTTCATCAAAATTAGGTTCTAAGGAAGCAAGAATAAGTGGAGAATGAGTAGTAACTAAAGCTTGTATTTTCATGGACTGTTGTAATTCTGTTACTACTGCTAAAATTGCTGGTAGAATTAATCTTTGCCAACGGGGATGCAGGTGAGATTCAATTTCATCAATTAGTAAAACTATTTGATTTATTGGCTTCTGTTGTCGCAGGTCAGAAGCTTTTTTATGTTCGTACCAAGTCCATACCAGTAAATAAGCAAGTCCCAAAATACGCTTCATTCCAGCTGAGGCGTGAATTACAGGAACATTACCGTAAGGAAGATTAACTGTAGGAATATCACGTACATCTTCTACAGACACTCGCGTTGGTTCCCCCACTTTTATCCACTCATCAGGATGGGAAGCAAGTTTTTTAATGACATGAGAAAATAGTTGAAATGGAGATTTTGTGGGTTGATTTTGCCATGTCACCCAATCTTGAATTAGACCATTACAAAGAACTTTACCATCTGACTTTAGACCATTCCAAAGCGTATCTGAGGTAAAATTATAAGCAATATCACGTTTGCGAGCCGGGTCAAAAACGGAGAAACCGCCATCAACACGAACGTAAATAACTACCTCTTTTAATAAGGGAGGCATTTGTAAATTACGCCATTGTTGTTCGGAAAAATCAAAGTAACTCCGGTACTCTTTGATATTTTTTTCGCTGCTAACTAGGCAGCTAATTTCTGGGTGAGCTTCTATAACTCGTTGCGGATAGGCGGGTTTGTCAGCCCAATTTGCAGTGAGAACCCACCAAGCAACATCGAGTAAAAAACTTTTACCAAGACCATTATCGCCTGTAAAAATATTGAGTCTATCACCAAATTCAACATCAAAATGCGTTGCTGGACCAACTTGCTTGAGGTGAAGTTCTTTTAACATTACGTTTTCTTGACTCAGATCGTGTATTTCCGCTACCCCAGATCCTAGACCTTGAGGCTCTAAGTACAGAATTGCACAAGTTCATGGCGAAATGATTTTGGTGTGCCCTCATCCCCAACCCTTCTCCCTACTGGGAGAAGGGAGCTAAATTCTGTTCCCTCTCCCGAAGGGAGAGGGTTAGGGTGAGGGTCAATCGGAGCCAAAACGCTACGAATTTATGAAACGCTGTACTTAGAGAGATACACAATAAACGTAGCTAACCGAAGTCAAACAGCGTTAATTG
>CAZZYE010000393.1:3398-7069 GCA_964658145.1 uncultured Stigonema sp. | reverse complement strand
ACCACTAACCACTAACCACTAACGTTGATTAATATCCTACTGGATTGGCTGTTTGCAGTTGTGTTTCAGAATTTGGTGTTGTGTTAGGGGATACCGGGTTAGGACTAACAGATGCGGTCGGCAAGAAAATCGTCTCCGTAGGAGTTGGCGATCCCAGTCCTGCTGCTGGTTGTTGTGCTTCTTGTGCCATTTTCTCTTTGAGCACCTCATTGGTTGTCGTCAATTGTCGCTCATGGTGTTGCAAGTCTTGCAGCTTGCGGAACGACTGATTCCAAAGTTGCTGGGAATATACCGTCCAACCATAAACCACCAACGTTACTGTCACCAACAAAAATGCCACTACTGAAGAATGACGATGTATGGTGTATAAGCGCAGCAACCATAAAGGCATCGACGCTGAATTGGGCATTACAGGGATACTTGGCACTTTTTGTTTGTCCAATTGCACAGGTGTGGTTGGGACTGCACCATTTATTGTCATTCTTTGTGCAGTAGAAGCCTCCAAAGGAAATTGCTGTGTAGAAGCCGATAAATTTTTTGACGAACGCCGTTGTCTTCTAGAGGACACTTGGGTGTTCTGGTCGAGAGAGTTGAGAAGCGACCCCCTTGCTTTGGGAATTAGAGTTGAGGAAGCAGTCGCCGGATGAGCCGCTGTAGGAGGGAAACTCTCTGTAGGCGAGGAGCGCTCATGTTTCCCGCCTGTAGTGCTGGCTTCTCCTTGCGACTTCTGTTCGCTTGCAGGATCTGCACTCCCCTTGGGCCTCCCCGTAAGGGCGTTGGGGTTCTCCCCGTTGTACCGATTGCCGTCGAACTGGCGTGGCAGTGGCGTCATGTCCAGTGAGGATACTTCTACAGACGCCTGCAAACGCTCTAAATACGGCTTTTCCAAGGGTAGGGAGGAGCGAGTGTGCCTCGTTACTACTGAACGTTGTTGAAAAGTGTCTGTTGGGGACACTGGTGCAGACATCATGGACACTTTGGTTTGGACCGGAAGCGACTTTGCATGTGTTCTCCGGCGGCTAGTAGAGGGGCGGTTTCCCAGCTTCTGAATTGATCTCCAGAACCAACTGCCCGTCGCAGAAACATTTGATTTGCGAGCAACAGCCATAACTTTGTGTTGAATTTAAAATACTGTATTTTAGATGATTTTTCTGTCTTTGCTCTTTTTAAAATCGCCCCTTATGCAATAACTACCTAGAATCAGCTGAGAGCATCAAAGTTTCTAACCGCTCTGCTCAAGCTAATTGCTGATTTTAATCAGCCTGAATTTGCTGTAAATTGTCTGATTGCCTCTCTTACCAAGTCATTTAAAGACCTTTCCGTTTCCTTGCTTAATTTTACTAAGTCCTCGTATTCTTTATCTGATAATCTCAGATTCATTCTCTGCATACTGCCAAATATATGTTAAAGTGGCACTATGGTAACATACAAGGATGAAAAACTCCAAACCAAAAGTGTTACCTATCTGTTAGCGTTAGCGAAGCGGTAGCGAGGGACGAGCGGAGGGCGATCTTCTCACTCGGGGAGACGCTTCGCGAACGACGAAGGAGCGTCACCAAGACAATTGGAGGTATGGGGTTGCATTAAAAAGTGTCCTTAAGTGGATAGCCTTTAATGCGTAAAATCTTCAAGGTAAAACTCGCATGTTTCGGTACAGCTAAGACGACTTAGCCTCCTTCTGATAGTGGCACCTTTGACTGCCCGACTTAGCTTTATAGCAAGGTTTGCGAAGTGACGAAGTGCGGATTTTATCCGACCGGAGTCACAACGATTCAGAATCCTCCGGTTTCAACCGGGGGAGAGTTCAAACGTAACACCCTACACCCTATCAAAGTGTTCTTATGGATAGCTGCACCAATCTTTGTATCTTATGGGTATTACTGTAGGCAATTTTGAGCAGTAAGCAAATGCCTTGACCATTCAAGCATCGCATTTATAAAGTATGCCAATGTGTTGCCCTAATAGGCAAGAGTATGCTAAAAAATCACGATTTGACCAACTTTGCTGGTTTCTGAATCAGAAACAGGCACTGGACAATACCAAAAACGAACAAAAAAGCAAAGTATTGCTTATGAATCTATATTCTAAGATCATTTAAAAAAAAGCAACAAATAAGGTATCGTATTCAACAGGCTAAAATTGATCTTGTTGAAACTTGGTGAAAGAGGAGTTATTATGAAAACAAAAATCCTTGGTCTGGCTTTAATACTAAGTCTGGCAGCAGTTCTCGGAGCATGCGATGGCGGTGGTGGTGGCGACTCATCAACACCCTCGTCTACCTCTAGTAGCTCTCCTGCGGCTGAACCGACTGATACTGGTGCTGCTACTCCCGGTGGCGGCACTACAACAACAACAGCCCCCAGCACTACAACAACAACTTCTCCTAAGGCTACTTCTACTAAAAAACCGAAACCTTAGATTGTAGTGTAATCTAATAGCGTAGTCAAACAGAGTCAACCATAGCTACTTGTTCATTCTCTCCTCTGTAGTCGCTCTACCTAGAATCAAGAGCCATCGACTCAACCGGGTAGGCGTAGGATGGTAGGAAAAAGGCGCTTGCGTTCACACAACACCTTTGATAAGATTGGAGTACAGTTAGTCGCTGACCTTGCTTGCAATCTTATCAAACCCAACCCTTACGGGTTTGGCTTTTTCTGCATTGAACACCTTCCTCTGTAACTTCAGGGTCGGCTGCTCAAACCTACGGGCTAAGAATTTTAGCCCAATATTTCTTGCTGCATTTAAACCAGAGTTTACCCGATATCCAGTAACTGTGACATAGCACTTACCACCGTATCTGTACTCATCACAGAACTCTAGGAGTGTGCTGATATTTTGCGAAACCTGTTACTGGCAAATCCCTTATCAACTCGAACAGTTTTATTCATCGCACTTGCAATTTTCCCTAAGTCGCGGTCTGGATTCCCATTTCTGGTAATGAGCATACCAAGACTTGTAAGCACCGATAGCTTTCTTTATAAATGCACGACGAAATAGTTTTGGAGCATCAAAGGGCAATGGATACTGAGCATTTTCTGTGATCGTCAATGCTTCGTACACCCTGTAATACTCGTCAGGTTTTATTGTTCCTTGGGGGTGCGTAGCAACAACAACGAAGTAAAAATGCACTAATTCGTTAAAAGCTGTTTTTGTCTCTTCCAAGTCAAACCTATCTGAAAGATATTTCCTGGAGTAAGACCTCGCTTTACTCGGTGATACTTCATTTTTTAGCTATCTAGTGTTACGTCCAAGTAAAACAAGCTAGTACCGCGAAGCGGAATTAAAAATTAAAAAATTTTACATTATAACCCTTTCGCGCTATTCCTTTAATGTTCGGTGTATTTTCGCGCCCCATTTACTAAAGTGTGCTTTAATCAAATTTCTTCATTTTTGGGCAGCATCCTGTTGGGGAAGCTGCTAGAGTAGCTACTATATTGCTACTGCAAAGCGTGACTAGCGCGCTGTTGTTATAAACAAATTAATTACACGCGAAAATCTTACTTTCTGCTTGCACATCCTCTTGGTCAAACTGCTGACTAGTTTGGCGTCTGTATCAGTTTTAAGGTATGCAAATGGAGAAAAAACCAAAAGAAGTAGGAGAGGTAATGCGCCCTTGACTGTCCTTGAGAGTTGTAGCAACTGCCATGAACTAAGGGGAATCCTAATCCAAG
>CAZZYE010000393.1:0-3381 GCA_964658145.1 uncultured Stigonema sp. | reverse complement strand
CTCAAATCCAAAATCTCAAATCGGGAGATGGGAACACGGAAAGCGAAAAAAGTAATTTTATTTTTTGTGTTAACCGTTATGACTGTCACACTGGTGGGATTAAGCAGATCTTTAGGAGTATCAATAATGGCATTACCGCCACCAGAAGATACGCCCGAAGAAATATTACGGACGGAGATCATTACAGAAGCGCGATCGCCAATTAATGGCAAACCTTTAACTGCTGCTGAGTACGCAGAATTACAAGCGCAGTTGCAAGTAGGTCCAACGCCAAAACTTGATCCCCGGATCAGGCAAAATATTTTTTTGCTCCGTGTGCTTAAGTCGTTACGTCTGCTTTTCCCGTTTTTGAAGTAGGGAAGAGAGGTTCCGCCGGAACGTCTGTACTAGGGAAGAGAGGTTCCGGCAGAACATCTGTACGGAATTTTTAATTCTCTTTCCCATTTCCCCCTAAGGAAACTCCTTGTAAAGTACGATAATTGGAGCAACAAAATTTGCAAATAAATGTAAAGAATATATATATAAGGAAAAAGTCTATTTACTTATACCGTTTCTCTGTGAAGATGCACAACGAGTTTCACCCCCACCCGTCGGCGTCACCCTGCTTACAGGGTGACTACAGGGGTATCACATCAAGTGCAACGTCATAGA
This sequence comes from uncultured Stigonema sp., assembly GCA_964658145.1. Classification (GTDB taxonomy): domain Bacteria; phylum Cyanobacteriota; class Cyanobacteriia; order Cyanobacteriales; family Nostocaceae; genus Stigonema. The sequence goes on along the minus strand of CAZZYE010000393.1, from coordinate 2,730 downwards.
GAATTGGTATTACTCACTTTATTGCACGTAGGTAGCTCCATGTCTATGACCACGACCGCTCCTGAACAGGTTAATCGCATCGTTTGGAATCAGCATCACGACCCCTTTGAAATACTCGGTTCCCACCCTATAGAACAGAATGGCAAAAGCGTCTGGGCTGTGCGAGCCTACCTACCAAATGCCAGTGCAGCGTGGGTAGTCCTTCCTGAGGAACGGAAGGAATATCCAATGCAAACAGTGCATCATCCCCACTTTTTTGAATGCGCAATTGAAACAAAAGAACTGGCAAACTACCAATTACGGATTAAAGAAGGAGAACACGAGCGAGTTATCTATGACCCTTACGCCTTTCGTTCTCCCCGACTGACGGACTTCGATTTGCACCTGTTTGCTGAAGGCAACCATCACCGAATCTACGAGAAACTAGGCGCGCACCCCATACATATAGATGGCGTGAAAGGCGTTTATTTTGCCGTTTGGGCACCCAATGCCCGGAATGTATCACTATTGGGAGATTTCAATAATTGGGATGGGCGCAAAAACCAGATGCGTAAAGGTTCTACGGGAGTTTGGGAATTGTTTATTCCCTCGCTAAGTGTAGGAGAGCGTTACAAATACGAAATCAAAAACGACTCAGGACACATTTACGAAAAATCTGATCCCTACGGTTTCCAGCAAGAACCCCGCCCCAAAACAGCATCCATTGTCGCTGACTTGAATGCCTACACTTGGAGTGACGAAGACTGGTTGGCAGTGCGGCGTCACACTGAACCCCTCACCCAGCCGATCTCAGTCTACGAAGTACATATAGGCTCTTGGTTACACGCTGCTAGTGCCGAACCCGCCAAACTACCTAATGGTGAAACTGAGCCTGTAGTTCCGGTTTCAGAAATCAATCCTGGCGCACGCTTCCTCACCTACCGGGAACTGGCAGAACGGCTCATTCCCTATGTTAAAGACTTGGGATATACCCACGTTGAATTACTGCCCATTGCCGAGCATCCCTTTGATGGCTCTTGGGGTTATCAAGTAACTGGCTACTACGCTCCTACCTCCCGCTATGGTAGCGCCGAAGATTTCATGTATTTCGTTGACCAATGCCATCAAAATGGTATTGGCGTGATTGTGGATTGGGTTCCTGGTCACTTTCCCAAAGATGGTCATGGTTTAGCTTACTTCGATGGCACTCACCTTTACGAACATGCCGATCCCCGTAAAGGCGAACACAAAGAATGGGGTACTCTTGTATTCAATTACTCACGCAATGAAGTCCGGAATTTCCTGGTATCAAATGCCCTCTTTTGGTTTGACAAGTACCATATTGACGGCATTCGCGTTGATGCTGTAGCCTCAATGCTCTATCTCGATTATTGCCGCGAAAATGGAGAATGGCTTCCTAACCAGTACGGCGGTAGAGAAAACTTGGAAGCAGCGGAGTTCCTGCGTCAGACAAATCATACTATCTTCAGCTATTTCCCAGGCATTGTCTCGATCGCCGAAGAATCCACTTCTTGGCCGATGGTATCTTGGCCTACCTACACAGGCGGACTGGGCTTTAACTTGAAGTGGAACATGGGCTGGATGCATGATATGCTTGACTACTTCAGCATGGACCCCTGGTTCCGCCAGTTCCATCAGAACAACATTACTTTTAGTATGTGGTATAACCACAGCGAAAACTTCATGCTTGCCTTGTCCCATGATGAAGTGGTGCATGGAAAGAGCAATATCATTGGCAAAATGCCAGGAGATAAATGGCAAAAGTTTGCCAATGTGCGTTGTTTGTTTGCCTATATGTTCACTCACCCAGGCAAGAAAACTATGTTCATGAGCATGGAGTTTGGTCAGTGGAGTGAGTGGAATGTGTGGAGCGATCTGGAGTGGAATTTATTTCAGCATGAGCCGCACCAACAGCTAAAACAATTTTTCAAGGAGCTAAACCATCTCTACCGCTCTGAACCAGCTTTATACACCCAGGATTTTGCACAAGAAGGGTTTGAGTGGATCGACTGTAGCGATACCCGCCACAGTGTGGTGTCGTTCATCCGCAGAGATAAGGATTCTGATGATTTCATTGTTGTGGTTTGTAATTTCACACCCCAACCCCATTCCCATTACCGCATCGGTGTTTTAGAGCCAGGATTTTATACTGAGTTATTTAACAGCGATGCTCGTCAGTACGGCGGCAGCAATATGGGCAATTTAGGCGGTAAGTGGACGGATGATTGGTCGATGCACAATCGTCCCTATTCATTAGATTTGTGTCTGCCACCCCTAGGAGTGTTGATTCTTAAGCTGAATAAGGAGAGGACAGCAGAGGTAATGCAATAAAATGTCGGGTGGGCAATGTCCCACCCTGCTAATACCATGGTTCTAGATCAAAGTGTTGATCGCACCCGTTTGTGCCATCAAGTAACATAGTGAAAAGTGAAGAGTTAGAAGTTAGGAATTTCACAGGCTTGTGCAAGGGGAATAGTAATGACAAACTCAGCACCTTGTCCTGCTTCTGAAATACATTGCAAAGAGCCGCCGTGTCTCTCCGTGACTATTTGGTAGCAGATAGAAAGTCCGAGTCCTGTGCCTTTTCCTACCGGCTTTGTGGTAAAAAAGGGATCAAATAATCTCTGTTTAACCTCCTCTGGTATTGTTGGTCCGTTATTGGCAATGCGAATTATGACTTGATTTGGCTCAACTGCTTCTGTACGAATACAAATGGAGGGAGTAGGGAGT
>CAZZYE010000392.1:0-7073 GCA_964658145.1 uncultured Stigonema sp. | reverse complement strand
ATAACTAATGACTAATGACTAAGAAAACGTCATAAACTGAAATATGCATATAGTAGCTTTAAGATCTGGACTATATTACCTGTGCGGAAAATAGTTATTGCTGGTAACTGGAAGATGTTCAAAACCCAGGCAGAGTCAGAGGAGTTTTTACAAGGATTTCTGCCTACATTGGAGGAAACTCCCCAAGAGCGAGAAGTCGTATTGTGCGTCCCTTTCACTGACTTAAGTGCTTTATCCAAGAATTTGCATGGTAGCCGTGTACAGTTGGGGGCGCAAAATGTCCACTGGGAAGAATATGGAGCCTACACGGGGGAAATTTCTGGACCGATGCTGACAGAAATGGGGGTACGCTATGTTATTGTCGGTCATAGCGAACGGCGGCAATTTTTTGGTGAAACGGACCAAACTGTTAACCTGCGCCTCAAAGCTGCTCAACGGTATGGTCTTACCCCAATTTTGTGTGTCGGTGAAACTAAACACCAACGGGATGCAGGGGAAACCGAATCACTGATTATTGACCAACTAGAAAAAGACCTAGAGGATGTGGAGCAGGAAAATTTGGTGATTGCTTACGAACCAATTTGGGCGATCGGCACTGGTTACACTTGTGAGTTTACGGAAGCCAATCGGGTAGTCAGGTTAATTCGCAGCCAGTTGAGCAATCCCAATGTATCGATTCAATACGGTGGTTCAGTGAAGGCGAATAATATTGATGAAATCATGGCTCAACCAGAAATTGATGGTGTCCTAGTCGGAGGAGCGAGTCTGGAACCTGCAAGTTTCACTCGGATTATCAACTATAAGTAATTATGTCCATGTTTTCCTCGTTCCCTGGCTCTGCCTGGGAATGCATACCCTGAGGCTCTGCCTCACTCACAAGAGGCACCTCTGGTAAGTGCGTTACCAGGCTGAGCCTGGTAACGAGAGTGTAGTGAAATTATGTCAAATCCAAGCAATTTGATGATTGGAGGACGCTGTTTCGAGTGGGGACAGCGGACTTATCTTATGGGCGTTTTAAATGTCACGCCCGATAGTTTTAGTGATGGCGGCAAGTTTAACACGATTACTACTGCTTTAGCACAGGCACAAGCAATGGTAGCAGGTGGTGCTGACATAGTTGATGTCGGAGGTCAATCAACTCGACCAGGGGCAGAGCAAATCACTTTAACAGAAGAACTTGATCGAGTGCTGCCAGTGTTGCGGCGGCTGCGAAAAGAGATTTCAATACCGATTTCTGTAGATACAACCAGGGCAGTTGTAGCAAAAGCGGCAGTGGATGCTGGCGCTGATATAGTTAATGATATTTCTGGTGGCACATTTGACCGAGAAATGCTGCCAACTGTAGCGAGTCTAGGTGTACCGATTGTGTTGATGCACATTCGAGGAAACCCACAATCAATGCTACAACTGACTAATTATCAGGATTTAATGGGAGAGATTTCTAGTTTTTTAGCAAAGCAAATTGCGACAGCAACAGGGAAGGGCATTGACCGGGGAAAAATAATCATTGATCCTGGTATTGGCTTTGCTAAGAACTACGAGCAAAATTTAGAAATTTTTCGCCGCTTACCAGAATTACGTCGGCTCAACTGCCCTATCTTAGTAGGACCTTCCCGTAAAAGTTTCATTGGTCGCATTTTAAATCAACCAGACCCGGAAGCACGAGTCTGGGGAACGGCTGCGGCGTGTTGTGCGGCGATCTTTAATGGCGCGGACATTCTCCGAGTTCACGATCTTCAAGAAATGCGCCAGGTGTCGCTGGTCGCTGATGCACTCCTGCGATCGCCGCCAGTCTTACCTACGGATCAGTAGCAGTAGTAGAACTCTTGTCAGATTTGTTTTCAGCGCTCTTAGGCTGACCAATTTCGTGACGTGCCTCCCCGCCTGCCATACGGCCAATCAACTCTTGCGTTGGCGTTTGCGGTTTGCTTGCGTCTACAAAAACAACTTTGGCATTATTGCTTTCACTCAGTTTGTAGCTCGCATTAATTTGTTCTTGATGCTCGAGAAACCTCAATATCTCCGTACTATCGGGAGTGGTACGTAAGACCTCAGCAATTATCTGCACTGAGGCTTTAGTTCCTTCTGCCTTCTTAATCGCAGCTTGCCGCTCCCCTTCTGCTTCTAAAATCGCAGCGCGGCTTTTAATTTCAGCAGCTCGCTGCTCTTCCATAGACCTGCGTACACTCTCAGGGGGTGTAATGCTTTGAATATCTACCCGGAGAATCTGAACTCCCCAATCTACCGTTGTCATATTCAACTCGTCCAATAAGGCTCTGTTCATCTCAGCTCTTGCTGCATTGGTTTCTTCCAAGGTACTGCGGGCAACAATTTCCCGAAGCGTAGTTGCAGCTACGTTTGTCAGCGCTTGTTGGAGATCATCAATTTCGTAAAAGCTTTTCTCTATATCTTTGATGCGCCAGAAAACGACGCCATCCACTTCTAGGTAAACGTTATCTCTGGTAATCGCGTTCTGAGGCTTGATGTCTAAAACCTGCTCCCTTGTAGTATCCTCCATCACAATTTGATCGAGCAAGGGAACTATAAAGTTCAGCCCTGGTCTAAGTTTGCGGTGATACTGCCCCAAACGTTCCACTAGGGCTTCATTTCCTTGATTAATAAGTTTTGCAGACCCTAAGGCATAGCCTATAAGCACTAGGACTATGGCAATAACTGGCTCCATGTATGCTCCTATTTAGCTTTTAAATGAATTTACTGTGAATTTATTGTAAGGACGTAGTACTACCACGTCCTACCTTCAGTTTAGTATCTAGAATATGTAATGTTACTATCACAAGTAGTGGATAAAGGCAAGACACACAACCGAATTCGTAACTACGAATTACGAATGGCAAATAATTCCAACCACAGTTTAATACTTGTTGGTAACTCGGAAATCAGACGCAACGGCAGTTGCGGTGTAGAGAAAGACTGGGCGTAAGCTGGTGTCAGAAAAGGTTGGTAAAATTTCGCTTCTGGTGTCAGTTGTTCGATCAACGCCAAACTAACACCCTGAGTTAATTCACATAGAGATTTGGTTTCTTCGCCTCGCCGTTCTTTAACGATGGTGGTAGCTGTACTTACTGTAGACGCTGGATCGCTGATACTCATCAGATCATTGATAAATTTGTCGGCAAAAGCAGGATCAACTGAAAAACGCTTTGTCAGCAATTCTCGCACTTCAGGCGTGAGCAAGGGTGACAACACTTGTAGCCTTTCTGCCAGGTGTCCGGTTTTTGCAAACTTTTCCAAATCTGCGCTCTCAAAAACTTGGGCAAACTTCGGCAGTGTCTTAAAATCCTGTTTCTCTGCCGTTACCTGGAGCCGCACCCTCAAGCGCACCGAACCGACTGTTGAAATGGTCTCAAACGGATAGTAACCGTTTGTGCCGCTAAAGTAGAGGGCATTCCGACACCTCCGCCCATAGGGACAGGGAGGGTATAGAAACCTCCCCAATTTGTAGTTGTGTCTAGAACCCGAATAAAGTCCTGATAGCACCGACACTCCCTATAGGACCGAACAAAGTGGTTAAAGAGTCACCAGTCTTGGCTAAGCCATTGCGGCTAACTAGCACAACATCATTATTGCGAAGTATGGGATTAGTTTGCTCATTAAGTCCGGCTTTTAAATCCACTTTGACTAAACGCTTGGTAACAGAACCATCAGGGTTGAGGCGAATCAAATCAACAGATCTCCTGTTAGCTCTGCCATCGTTAAAACTACCAGCTACCATCAAAGCTTGATTCAAAGAACTGTTAGGTTGAAGCTTGATTGTTCCTGGTTTTTTCACCTCGCCTGCTATATTGACTTCAATACTTGCAGGAGACAAAGTAGTAGTAGCTAATTGAGTTGCTTCTGCTCTGTTGACGTCTGTGGCGGTAGGAAAAAAAATCGTATCTCCATCTTGCACAATCAAGTCTTGATTGACATCACCACCTACCGCTAGTTTCCAAAGATCTAAATTTATAGTTTGTTCTCCACCAGTTCGTGTCGCACGCCGTACCACTACATGACGAACATCAGCTTGTGGTGTAATTCCTCCAGCTAACTGTAGCGCCCGCGCTACAGTTGGTTGACCAGTTACGGCAGGCGTACCAGTTGTGTTGTTTGCGGTACCAGCTTCTGCAGTACCTTCGTTAACAAGATACGTGCCTGGACGGATCACTTCACCAATCACTGCTACTGTGCGTGGTTTGGCAGGGTCTGCGGCATAGCTAGATGACGCGGCATTACGTGCATCTGCTAGATTATAGGTGGTAGCTTGTGGCACAAAGATGGTGTCTCCATCCCGTAAGGTAACATCTTGTGGTAACCTACCTGTTCGTCTGACTTCCTTCAAATTGAGACTGATGACTTGCTCTTGAGTGCTATGTCCTATCCTGCGCCGCAATTCTACTTTACTCTCATCTCCACTTTGCAACACTCCCTGAGCTGTGGTTAGTGCCGATAGTACAGTTGGGTATTGCACACCAGGATCGTTCCCCGCACCTCCTGATAAGTTGAGACTGTAAGCCCCAGGACGTGACACCTCTCCAGCAACGATAACATTGATGGGACGTGGTGATAAAAGATTTACTGAGATTAGGGGACGTTTGAGATAGCGAGAGTATTTCTTGCTAATTAAATCAGCAGCCTGTTCCGTTGTTAGTCCTTCAATGCCTACGCTGCCAACCAAAGGTAGGTTAACTGCTCCCCCGGGGGGTATTGAGTACTCTCCTGTATATTCAGGCACTTCAAACACGTTGATCTTAACGCGATCGCCGCCGCCTAATGTGTAAGTTCTATCTATTGCTTGTATAGTTAATCTTTCTGTAGCAGGTGCTACTGGTTGTTTCTGAGCAAGACTTGCAGGCATCCAAGAGACAATGACAGCACTCAAAAATACCACACCTGCTACTGGCTTGACGACGAAGTTCCCCAAAACTGTATTCAGCATGTTTACCTGAGACTACTATAAATAAAGTACTTTCTAAACATTCTAATGGTGACTAGGGCTTAGTATTCAAGTTTGATCACACTTTTATTTTCATAAGATAGCTTGTTGCTCAGCAATAAAATGTTTATTGAATTTTAATTTACAATGAAGTTTATTTAAAGTTAATTCGTAATTCGTAGTGATAAAAAAAGGGAACTCTTAACGGGGAACAGGGAACAGGAAAAGAAAAAAATGCGCGTTATGGGATACAAACCCACTTCAAAAAAGATGTCCCATCGAGACGCGCAAGCGCACTCGTCTACGGCGTCCTTTTTTTTCAATCCCACGGATGGGTGCCGTGGGATGCGCTCTTTAGAGTTCCCTGTTCCCTGTTCCCTCTGAATCATACCTCAACTACAAATTACGAATTACTAATTACGAATTATTGGGCAGCGATTTGACGGTCTTAATAAAAAACTCTTCGAGTGTTGGACGCAATAAGTTCATAGCAATGATTTGCCCTCCCATAAGGCGAAGGCTGGCAAGAAAATCATAGGAATCGCCTTGTAGCGTACCTTGCCAAAAACCATCAGGCGCAAATTCAAGATTGAGTACCCATTTTTTAAGAATTTCCCAATCACCACCTTGACCTTTGACTTGATATGTGTTTTGTGTTCCTAAAAGATCGTTAAGGGAACCAGAGCAAATTAACGAGCCTTGAGTCAGGATAGCAACGCGATCGCAAATTTGCTCCACCTCACTAAGAATATGGCTGTTGAAAAAAATCGTCTTACCATCGGCTTTGAGCGCCAGGATAATTTCCCGCATTTGATAGCGTCCCACAGGATCAAGACCAGACATCGGTTCATCCAGAAATACCAGTTCCGGATCATTAATTAATGCCTGTGCCATACCAACTCGCTGTAGCATTCCTTTAGAGTAACGACGCATTTGCTTTTTGCAAGCATCGGATTTAGATAAACCTACCAATTCTAGCAGTTGAGGAATGCGTTGGCGTTGCACACGCTTGGGAATTTGGAATAGCCCAGCCTGAGCTTGTAAAAATTCCCAGCCAGTGAGATAGTCGTACAAATAGGGATTTTCTGGCAGATAGCCAATGCGTTCCTTGACGCTGCGATCGCCGATAGGCTTACCCAACAATAATCCCCGACCAGAGGTGGGGCGGATAATTCCCAGTAACAATTTTAACAGAGTGGTTTTCCCAGCACCGTTTGGTCCTAGTAAACCAAAGGTTTCACCTTTGTAGACTGTCAAAGAACAGCTGAGGAGCGATACGACTTTTTGATTCAAAAAGAAGCCAGTGCGATAGACTTTTCGCAACTCAGCAGTTACAACCACTGGCGGAGTGTCTTGGGCATTCAGTTGAAAATCAGGGGCGTCTGCGACAGACTTCATTTTTGCTTGCTGTTGTATTCGGGGTAACACAAAAAATCCTATTCAATTAAAGGTTACCCAGTTGCCAAACAAAAATATCAGGACTGACTTTTTTTCCCGTTCCCACATTTATGCTTCATAACATACCTTTTGAACTAGGAATCATCCCAGCACGACGTGGGTCAATGTCCACCGCCATCCGCATTGCTCTGGCAAACGCCTTAAATGTCGCTTCAATAATATGATGGGAATTAATCCCCTCTAATTGGCGAATGTGCAGGGTCATCTGGCTATGATTCACCAGCGCCACAAAGAATTCGCGCACCAACTGGGTGTCATAAGTTCCCACCCGCTGGGTAGGAATTTGCAAGCCGTAGCTGATGTGGGGGCGTCCAGAGAAGTCCAGCGCCACCTGAATTAAAGCTTCATCCAAAGGAGCGAGGAAATTACCAAAGCGGACAATACCTTTTTTATCGCCTAGTGCTTTACTTAAAGCTTGTCCCAGGCTAATGCCCACATCTTCGTTAGTGTGGTGGTCATCAATGTGCAAATCTCCCGTAGCTTGTACCTCCAAGTCAATTAACCCGTGGGAGGTAATTTGATGCAGCATATGATCCAAATAAGGAATACCAGTTGCTGCCGTGCAAATCCCTGTACCATCAAGGTTGATGGTTATTTGCACATCCGTTTCGCTAGTAGTACGGCGTAAAGAGGCAATCCGAGGGGAGATCTGAAGAATTTGGCGATCGGTTATTTGCATAGT
>CAZZYE010000391.1:0-7096 GCA_964658145.1 uncultured Stigonema sp. | reverse complement strand
TTTCAAGTTCGCGAGTAATTTACGCGAACACTTCTTTTTTGTCCAAAGTCCAATAACAATATAAGCATTTCTATTAACTCTATAAAAGCCCTAGGGCTGTATCATTTACTATTTGCCTATACTCATCGGCAAACAGATATGCTAAGAGTAAAGAGTCATAGAGAGCTTTATCATATGCGTGAACATTTCATTTCCCTGCCAGAGAATGTTTACTGTCACCTGCTGGCTGTTGCCGAAACGCACGGGATGACACCCGCTGACTGGATTTCGTCACAGCTCCCCCCCGATGCTCAACAGCAAAACCCCCTGCCTTCTTCTCTTTCAGGGCTGATTGGATCTCTTAACAGTCAGCTTGAACCGCCCTCTTCCTATGAGAAAACGGTCTTTGGTGAAGCCATTGCCAGCAAGCTTGCCAAACAAGGTATTCGCAGACCGTGATGCTGGTTGATACAGCCCCGTTAATTGCGTTGATTGATGCGGGACAGGGCGAAGCGCATCACCGTTGTGTCGAAGCGTATCAAAAAATAACTAGCCCGTTGTTGACAACGTGGTGCTGTTTTACGGAAGCGATGTACTTCCTTTATCAGTTGCAGGGTTGGTTCGCCCAGGACATTCTATGGCAGTTTGTTGACAGGTCTTTTAGGATCAGATTCGTTAGTATTCATCACATTTTGCCAAGGCGTAGGTTGGAAATTGGATTTATTGCCAAAATATTTTATAGTAAAATAAAATATCTTTTTCAAAAGATATATCTACTTTTTTGTTTACAAGTAGACTGTCCACAACGAATCTTTTCTATCAAACGCAATCCCATGCCTGCTTGGTGCTTACTACATTTGCCATAAGGGAGACACTGCATCATTCAGAAACCACTCCCAAAATTCTCTTCTCTTTAAATAGAAACTTGTTTGTTAATATGATGAAGATAGCGGCAAGGCGATCGCATTTGTTAAAGTATTAGGCGCAATAGTAATTACACTTACTTCATGGAAAGATAAAACTGGATATAACAATGGAAAGAATAATTAAATTCCACATTGATTCGTCAGCGTATAGCTCACATGAAAAATATCTACATTTTTCCTGAAAAGCAGGGATTATTAGTTGTAAATCTAAAATATGAATATTCCGGTTTCTCCCTGGGGGTTGATGTCAGAAACCTACTTCAAGGTTTTTCCAGCAGTTCGGAATTACTTAAATTACTGGAAGATTCAAGCGCAGCAAATTCCAAATTTAGAACTTCGGAAACAAGCCTTAGCAAGTATTGAATCCAAACAATTTCACTGTGAAGGTGGCTCAATCTACGGATTGCTTGCCAAAAGGCACTGGCAGTCGGCGATCAAATTTATCGTCGCTTATCAAACCATTAGTGATTACTTAGATAATTTATGCGATCGCAGCAACTCCCTCGATGCCGAAGATTTTCGCGCCCTACATGAATCGATCGTTCATGCACTCACACTAGATTCACTAGATACCAACTATTATCGGGTTCGGGGCGATCAAGCAGATGGTGGCTATCTACAAAAATTGGTTAGAACTTGCCAGTCTGTCTTGCGTAAAGTATCTAATTATTCTTTGATTGCTCCGGCTTTGCATGAACTTGCAAATTATTACTGCGATTTGCAAGTCCATAAGCATGTCAATGTTGACGATCGAGTTCCACGATTAAAGACCTGGTTTTCTTTACACCAGAAACACCTTCCTCCACTTCGCTGGTATGAATTTTCTGCTTGTGCCGGCTCAACCCTAGGAATTTTTTGTTTGGTGGCTTATGCATTCGATCAAGATTTATCTGATGAACTCACTCTGCAGGTCAAGAATAGTTACTTTCCCTGGGTTCAAGGATTACATATCTTGCTGGATTACTTAATTGACCAGGAGGAGGATCGCATTAATGGAGATTTAAACTTTTGTTTTTATTACAAAAACAACGATGAAATAATTGAACGATTCGAGTATTTTATTCAAAATGCGACGAAAAGCGTTTCTCAATTACCTCATACTCGGTTTCATCAATTGATCAATCAGGCACTATTAGGGGTTTACCTCTCAAACAAGAAAGTGAAGAAGCAACAGGATGTTCAGGACATAGCAAAACAATTGATCCGTTTGGGTGGTAGTCCAGCATCCTTTTTCTTTCGGAGTCGTTTACTTATGTCACATTGAGGTTGAACTATGTCTAAAATTGCGGTTGTTGGTACAGGACCTGCAGGATGTTCAGCCGGATATCACTTAGCGAGAAGTGGGCATGATGTTACCCTGCTAGACAAAAAATGTTTTCCTAAAGACAAGATATGCGGCGATGGCATTAGCATTGAATCCATCCAGGCAGTATCGATGATGGGAATTTACCCGCAGGATATTAGAAAATTGACTTCAGAGTATGCGCCGATTCACCATTTCTTTCTGGGAGTCTCTAATCAAATTTCTCACAGTGAAACGACAAAACTTGAAGCCTATTGCATTCCTAGATTTGTGTTCGATCAACTCCTTTATAACAAAGCAATTGATGCAGGATGTAATTTTCTGACTCAAACTGTTAACAAAAATGATTGGCATCATCAGGGGTTGTATGATGCATTTGACACCATCATTGATGCGCGTGGCGTTTATGCAGGCGAGGTGAATGCTCTAGCCATTCGTGCTTATTGGACTCTCAAGCGGCAAGATTTATCTGAAACGGAGTTAACTGAAGCTCAAATTCACTTCGATCGCAGCTTGGGAGTGAATGGCTATGGTTGGATTTTTCCAGTTTCTACGCAGCACGACTCGATCAAATTCAATGTTGGGGTTGGAGTTTGGTTAGATGAATACCAGAAAATAAACACCAATATTATTCAACTTTTTAAGCAGTTTATCCAGAGCAACGAAACTACACGACAGATGCAAAGTCTGGTGGTAAGCCAACAAACTCCAAAGGTATTCCCTCTGGCGACTGCTAAGAAAGGAAACAAGGTTGCTGATGGAAAAATTCTTAGGATTGGAGATGCCGCCAATCTAACAGATCCGTTAACAGGTGAGGGAATTGCGAATGCAGTCAAGAGTGGTTTTTATGTCGCACAAGCTATTAACATGGGCATCGGGACCGATGCCGCAGCAGACAACTGGCAGTATCTTTATGAATCTCACTTTGAAGCAGATTTGCGTGCGGGTCTAAGCATCAAAGCGTTCAGAAAATTTTCATTTATGAATTACCTGCTGATCTGGCTGATGAAACAGAATCCTCGCGTTGCTCAACAAATCAGTCATGCAGTCGCTGGTGTCATCCCTTATAACGAAGTTCTAGCTTCTCTTAGATACTGAAACAATTGCAAAAAAAAGGAGTTACGCAAATTAAGCCATAGCCGATCTAAGCTCCTTTGACAGCACTTATAATAAAATCCTGTCCTATTAATCTTGCCCCCCTAAGTTCGTTAACCATGTCGGAAGAAGATATCCGTGCCACACGCCTAGAGAAAGTCGAACAGCTGAAGCAGCTAGGAATGAATCCCTATGCCTATCGTTGGGAATCAACCCATCACGCCGCTGAATTACAAGAAAAATTTGCCGATTTGCCTATTGGGGAAGAGGTAGAGTTGGAAGTTGCCATTGCTGGACGCATTATGGCGCGTCGCGTCTTTGGTAAACTGGCATTCTTCACTTTACAAGATGAAACCGACGCAATTCAGCTTTATCTAGATAAAAATCGCATCCAAGAAAGCATGGCAGATATTGATCCTGATGCCTTCAACCACTTAAAGCAACTTACGGATGTTGGCGACATCTTGGGAGCCAAGGGGACAATTAAACGGACTGAAAAGGGCGAATTATCTGTTTACGTCAAACAATATACCATCCTCACGAAATCTCTTTTACCCTTACCCGACAAGTGGCATGGGTTGACGGATGTTGCCAAGCGCTACCGTCAGCGTTACGTTGACTTGATTGTTAACCCCGAAGTCCGGCAAACCTTCCGCCGCCGCGCTCAAATCACGGCTGGTATTCGTAGATACTTAGAACAGCGTGATTTTATTGAAATTGAAACCCCTGTCTTGCTAGCAGAAGCAGGAGGTGCAGATGCGCGTCCGTTCATCACCTATCACAACACTTTGGAAATTGAGTTGTATCTGCGAATTGCTACAGAACTTCATCTCAAGCGGTTGATTGTGGGTGGGTTTGAGAAGGTGTTTGAACTGGGGCGGATTTTCCGGAATGAAGGAATTTCCACTCGTCACAATCCAGAATTTACCTCAATTGAAGTTTACCAAGCCTACGCTGACTACAATGACATGATGGCGCTGACGGAGGGAATTATTACTACCGTTGCCCAAGATGTACTCGGCACACTAGAAATTACCTACCAAGGTACGCCAGTAGATTTGACTCCTCCTTGGCGGCGCGTCACGATGCACGATTTGGTAAAGGAATATACAGGTTTGGATTTCTACTCGTTTCAAACCTTGGATGAAGCGAAAGCTGCTGCTAAAAATACTGGGATTGAAGGTATAGAAAATTCACCATCGATTGGCAAACTCCTCAATGAAGCCTTTGAGCAAAAGGTAGAAGAGAACTTAATTCAGCCTACCTTTGTCATCGACTTTCCCGTTGAAATTTCGCCCTTGGCAAAGCCGCACCGTTCCAAACCTGGTTTAGTGGAGCGCTTTGAGTTATTTATGGTTGGGCGGGAGACTGCTAACAGCTTCTCAGAGTTGACCGATCCGATCGATCAGCGCCAACGCTTAGAAGCACAAGCCGCACGCAAAGCCGCTGGCGATTTGGAAGCGCAAGGTGTAGATGAAGACTTTTTGACAGCGTTGGAATACGGAATGCCGCCTACGGGTGGGTTAGGTATTGGCATTGATCGGTTGGTGATGTTGTTGACTGACTGCGCCAGTATTCGGGATGCGATCGCATTCCCGTTACTCAAACCTGAAAAATCAGAATCGTCCCCAGAAGCAACTACCGACAAAGCCTAACAGTACGCATTAATATTATATCTTTTGGAGCGTTAGTTTCACTAATGCTCCTGTATAATATTCCTCTAAAAGAATATTCATCTTGACATTCCTTATAAGGAATACTATACTGTGAGGTAGGATGTGACTTGGACTTGGGAACTTTATCAGAATGGAAATGGGGAAATCCCCAAGGATTTGTTAGCTTTTTTTATCAGGATGATCCCTGAAGAGGAGCAACCAGAAAATCCACCCAAGCCATTACTGAGCGCTTCCGAAACCAAGCGTCTGCAAATCAATCTGGGCTACCTGTGCAACAAAGGACTGGCATCACTCAACAGTGGCATCTTTGAAAAGCTAGAACATGACCTGTATGAGTTACGCATGACCAAAAGCGAACATAATCCTCGGTTTATCTTAACGGCTGCTACCCCTCAGAGGTTTATTGTTCTGCACACCTTTATGAAAAAATACGACTACGGTATCAAAGACAGAGACAAAGAGCCTGCAAGGGTTAGGTTGTGTCAATTGCAGCAGAGGGTACAGTGATGAAAAAGCCTAATTTTCAAGCATGGTTACAGCACAAGATCAGCTACGATCCAGAGGTGATTTTGGCGGGGAAACTAGAGTACCTGCGCCTTTACCTCACCCATGCCATGCGGGAGTTGCGGAACAAGGCTGGATTGACTCAGGCACAGCTAGCCGAAAAGCTAGGTGTGCAGCAAGCGGCGGTGTCCAAATTAGAGTCGGCGCTGAAGGAGCACGAATTGGAATCGGTGCTGCACTATCTACATACATTAGGCGGAGATTTGCTAGTAGCCGTCAAGCAAGGGGATGACTTATATCAAGTCAGCGATAATGAGGGTATGTTACTGGTAGATGTGCCACCATCAGTTGCACGAAAGGCATCTGCGGCGGGAATGAGTGTGCGGGAATATGTCGGTATAGCGATCGCGAAGTTTTCCAGCCGCAATGATGGACTAAGAACAGCATTGATGATGCTGCTTTTGGGTGACGATTCGGTAGCGGTGAGGGTGAGAGAGCGTTTGGGTACAAGAACGCCTCAAGAAATTGCTGCTGAGTTGGAACTCTGCTTCAGTCTCCCAGAGGAAAAAGACAAGATTTTTGCCGTAAAAAATGTTTTAGCTGATAGCTTCACGGGTGACGGGAGTTACCGCGATTCTAGTAATGAGGTTGAACTGTTGGATTTAGCGTCAGAATTGGTAGAGAAGTTGGCAGAGATTTTGCAAGACTAAATAACATAAGTTGCACTCCTTTTATAGTTAGGGCTGCTAATGGCTAATAGACATCTCCGAAAAAGAATGTAGAGACGCGACCGATCGCGTCTCTACAAGGATTTCAGGTAATGCATAGTTAATTTCCGGAGACGTCTAATTCGTAATTCGTGATTATATCTATACTTAAGTGCCTAAATCTTCGCGTATGCGCGACCGGAGATCGGCTCAATATGTTATATTTAGATGAGTGAGAATAATTTTCGGCTATGTGACTGACACTATAGACGCCTCTCCGAATCTACATCTCTACACCCTTTGATTTAGGAGATGTTCTATGTCAATTTATGTCGGAAATCTATCTTATGAGGTTGAAGAAGATGACCTTAAACAGGTATTTTCAGAATATGGATCTGTTAAGAAAGTTCAAGTATCTATAAACCGGGAAACTGGAGAGAAGAGAGGTTTTGCTTTTGTAGAAATGGGAACAGCTGCTGAAGAAGCAGCAGCGATTCAAGCGCTCTTAGGCACTGAGTGGATGGGTCGTAGCCTCAAAGTTAATAAAGCTAGAACTTAGTTAGACGGAGGCTCGTCCTACTAGTTATAGTGCGTGTTTTACACATGAAGCGCTTAATATGAGGTTGAGGTTTATCAGCACGTTGTAAACGTGCTGATAAACCTCAACCTGACGACAAAGAGTGAGGACGACTATGTAGTGGCTCGTCGCCTTACTAGCTACTTTATATACCCAAAAAGTGAGAGAGCAAAGTACTAAAAAATGAAAACCAAAAAAGCTATGCAAACTAAGGAGCTTTTAAGCCGATATGCAGCTGGGCAAAGAGACTTTAGGGATCTGAACTTGATTGCGGCAAATCTCAAGAGTGTCAACCTGAGTGACGCCAACCTCAGTGGTGCTAACCTGAG
>CAZZYE010000390.1:0-7097 GCA_964658145.1 uncultured Stigonema sp. | reverse complement strand
GACGCGGCTGATCGCGTCTCTACATTGTTTTTCGGAGATGTCTAGTTAGCAAGTTTAGTTTTTTGTTTCTAATCATTATGGGTTGACGTTAATCCGTCCGCGACACACCAGCTTCCCAGGGATCATACTTAGTTCTTGGATTTCGACATCTGAACCAAGATTTAGATAGTGTTGATTGTTATTACCCTCTAACAACTCTACCGGATTGGTTTCTCCTTGAAAGTGTGTTATTTTTAACTCATAAGTACTAAGCAACTCTAAGCCCACACTCATGTTCAACGATGTGGGATTGCTTTCTGCTTCTAGGGTTGCGGAAAGTATGACTTTATTATTGTCAAGGTTAATTTTTTGCCAACTAATTGACTTGGATTTTGGACAGTGTTCTGGTAAAAGTTTAACTAGTACATCATTTAAAGCAGTAGACAATAACGTCGAAGAGAGGGAGGCATTGAGATCCTCCTCCTCCTGTATCAGTTCACCTAACACTGGTACTGTTTCTAACAGTACCAGTGGTTTGCCTTTTAGTATTGATCCAATATTGATGCGAATATTTTCTGCTACCAGTTGAATTTGTGTAAGATGAAGACCTTGATAAACAGCATGCGTAGCAAAAATTGATACCCAAGGTACGCAACCAGTGAGAATTTGGCGATCGCTCGCTCTAATCTCCACGGATAGTTGGGATACTTCGCTAACTTGCGATCTCAACCACAACTTTAGTGCTGTTGTGAGTACACTTGTAACTATGCGGATCTTGTCTGAACTACTTCTCGGTTCTAAATTTTTTTCTGGCATTTAATCACTCTATTTAGGGGTATTTGCTCAAAAAACTGGCAAGCACAGAAATAAGTTTTAACTGTAACACTAGGGCTGCATCACTAAAAAATGTAAATATATTTATATATAATTTATTTATTAACAGTTAAATAACTATTAAGTAATTTTTATATGGAGGCGCGGTTACAAAAAATTCTTGCTCAATGGGGTATTGCCTCACGCCGTCAAGCTGAAGAAATGATTAGGCTGGAACGGGTGCAGGTTAATGGTGTATTGGCACATTTGGGTGAAAAAGTCGATCCTCAAAAAGATTTGATCGCAGTCGATGGAAAGCCCTTGTCTAATTTGCAGCGTCCAGCTTTAATATATCTTTTACTGCATAAACCAGCTGGAGTCGTTTCCACTTGCGATGATCCTCAAGGAAGACCGACTGTCCTAGATCTACTCCCTGAAGAATTACGCTCTAGTCAAGGTATTCATCCAGTTGGTCGTCTAGATGTAGACTCTACAGGAGCATTATTACTTACAAACGATGGAGACTTAACATTTGGGCTAACTCATCCACGTCACAGTATTCCTAAAACGTATAGAGTTTTGGTAAAAGGAAATCCCTCTGAAGCAGCACTGCGTCTTTGGCGTCAAGGTGTGGTTTTAGAGGGTAGAAAAACACGACCAGCGCAAGTGAAAGTCGTAGAAAGGTTTGTAAATTCAATTGCCTTAGAAATCATTTTAAAGGAGGGAAGAAATCGCCAGATTCGCCGCGTAGCCGAACAGTTGGGATATCCGGTGATCAAGCTGCATCGAACTGCAATAGGTCCAATTCAATTACAACTGCCTAGCAGGGGCTATTTACCAGAGGGTGACTATCGTCATTTGCAAGAGAATGAAATTTGCTACCTCCAAAAGCAAATAAAACAGATTCCTATTCAAGATTCAGCTGGGTAAGGAGTTTAACAGAAGATGATATGGCGAAATCGGAAGGATAAACATGAGCCAACTCCTTCTTTAGAGCAACAACAAACCGAAAAATTAGTAGAAATGGGTGTTCAACTTCGGACATCGCGACGAGAACAGGGTTTTTCGTTGGAAGAAATGGTCGTATTGACCAAGATTCCCCGGCGATTGTTGCAGGCAATTGAAGAAGGCAATTTAGCGGAACTGCCAGAACCAATTTATATTCAGGGTTTGCTCCGGCAATTTGCCGACGCACTAGGCTTTAATGGAGGAGAATTTTCCCGCAGTTTTCCTATTGGCTTAAATCGAGTCAGCCTCAAACCTGGTTGGAAAAGTAGTCCAGTGGGTCAATTACGTCCCCTCCATCTTTATTTACTTTACATACTTTTAATTATCTGTTCTATCAATGGCTTGTCTCAATTATTGAATACAGCCAACTGGCAATCAAATAATAGCCGATTGCAATTAGGACAAAAAGAAACCTTATTACAATCAAAAGCAATACAAAAGCCGTCCCAAAATCTTCAACTTGACAAATATATTCTCAGCAGCGCTAGCGCTGCTTCGCAAGTGGAAATTGGTGTGACCTTGAAAGAGAAGTCTTGGATTCGAGTAGTAGCCGATGGCAAAATTAAGTATGAGGGTGAGTTACCAAAGGGAACTCACCAGATTTGGAAAGCCCAAGAACAACTGACTGTGAAAGCTGGTAATGCTGGTGGCGTATTAGTAAGTGTCAATAAGGAGGAAGCCAAGCAAATGGGAGAACCTGGGACAATCAAAGAAGTAACGATCGCAGCGAATACTAAGTCTTAAGAGTAGGGGGAGATAAGGGAGATGAGGGAGATGGGGGAGTAATATTATCCCCCTCATCCCCTCATCTTATTTTTGCTGCGGAGCACGCCCATAAAGTGTAGTGAGAACTCTTAGGCGATCGCTCAATTCTTTAGTCAAAGCATCTGCCTGATAGCGCCAATCCCAATTACCTTCAGCAATACTTGGAAAATTCATCCGCGCTTGAGTATCTAATCCCAAAATATCCTGCAACGGGATGATTGCCTGATTAGCCACAGAACTCAGGGCTAACCTAATCAAATCCCAGTGGATACCTTCGGGACTTAGACAACCCAAATAAAGCGACAAGTTTTGCTTTTCGTAGTCTGACGCTTGATTGAACCAGCCTAGAGTTGTGTCATTGTCATGAGTCCCGGTGTAAACTATACAATTACGCTCGTAGTTGAAGGGTAAAAACGGATTACCAGCATCAGCACTAAAGGCAAACTGCAAAATTTTCATGCCGGGAAATTCAAACTTATCTCGCAGCGCGATCACATCAGGCGTGATATCTCCCAAATCCTCTGCCATGACGGGTAGTTTGCCCAATTTCTGCTTAATTGCCTCGAACAACTGTTCTCCTGGGGCTTTAATCCACTCGCCATTGATAGCTGTTTGTTCCCCTTTTCTGACAGCCCAGTAAGTTTCAAACCCTCGGAAGTGGTCAATGCGGATCACATCTACATAATCCAGCATTGCTTCAAAGCGCCCTAACCACCACTTAAAGTCTTGATTTTGCAATTCCTCCCAGTTATAAACAGGGTTGCCCCACAATTGACCGGTAGCGCTAAAGTAATCTGGTGGGACTCCCGCCATCAGCGCCGCTTCTCCTGTGTGTTCATCTAGGCAAAAGATGTTGGGATTGGACCATACGTCGGCACTATCGTGAGCTACGTAGATGGGAATATCGCCGATAATTTGAATACCGCTCATATTGGCATAAGTCTTGACTTGCGACCATTGGCGGAAAAATTCAAATTGGACGAATTTGTGGTAGTAAATCTGAGTAGTCATCTCTTGCCGTGCGCGATCCATTGCTTCCGGTTCGCGCTGAGCAAATTTTGGCTCCCAAAGATGCCAGCTTTTCCCCTCGTGGGCATCTTTCAGCGCCATAAATAGGGCAAAATCATCCAGCCAATAGGCTTTGCTGTCACAAAAACCAGCAAATTCCGTTTGCTGTAAAGGTGTAGCATTCGCTTGAAAGTTATCACAAGCTTTCTTTAGCAAGGGCGTTTTGGTTTGCACAAGCAACTCAAAATCAACTTTTTCCGATGGAAATGGGGGTAAATGAGCGAAGTCTTCATCTGATAACAAACCCTGCTCCTGCAGTTTTTCCGGGCTGAGGAGCAAAGGATTGCCAGCCATTGCAGAATAAGAAGCATAGGGAGAATTACCGTACCCAGTCGGTCCTAAGGGCAGGACTTGCCAGTATTGCTGGTAGCTCTCTCTCAAGAAATCGATGAAGCGATAGGCTTCTAAGCCTAAATCCCCAATGCCAAATCGACTGGGAAAGGAGGTGGGATGTAGCAGAAGACCACTGGTTCTAGGAAAAGGCATAAATAAGTTGAACTTATAAAAGTCAGTAATTCCATCGAATTTATCACAGAACAGGAACTAAGAGTGTTAGTAGATAGTAGTTAGTGGTTAGTGGTTACAACTAACTACTATCTACTAACTACTAACAAACAGCTATGAGTTACCGAAATCCTGCTCCGACAGTTGATATCATTATTGAATTGGTTGACCGTCCTCATCGACCAATAGTGTTAATTGAGCGCCATAATCCACCTTTAGGTTGGGCTATTCCCGGTGGTTTTGTGGATTATGGGGAATCGGTGTCCGTGGCGGCGCGGCGCGAAGCTTTGGAGGAGACGGGTTTGCAGGTGGAGTTGATTGAACAATTCCATGTGTATTCCGATCCCAGCCGCGATCCCCGTCAGCACACTATTAGTGTTGTGTTTTTGGCTGTAGCTAATGGTGAACCCCAGGCGGGAGATGATGCTAAGGGTGTAGGAATTTTTGAGTGTTGGCGTGTGCCTAGTAATTTGTGCTTTGACCATGATAAGATTCTGCGTGATTATTGGCGGTATCGGCATTATGGGATACGTCCAAGGTTGGATTAAACGAACCCCCAAGACGCTAAGGAGGAGAGATGAGTAGAAGGGTTATTCGTACAGATTCGGCACCTGCACCGGTGGGACCTTATAATCAGGCGATCGCTGTATCGGGTCAAATGATTTTCGTTGCTGGGCAAATTCCTCTTGACTCTAGTACAGGGGTGATTGTTGGTGATGGGGATGTGAGTAAGCAGACAGAACAGGTGATGGTGAATTTAGAGGCGATTCTTACAGAGGCTGGGGCGAGGTTTGAGGATGTCGCAAAAACGACAGTGTTCTTGGCGGATATGAATGATTTTGCGGCGATGAATGCTGTTTATGCCAGATATTTTTCTGAGGATACAGCCCCAGCGCGTGCGTGTGTTGAGGTATCACGTTTGCCTAAGGATGTTTTGGTGGAGATTGATTGTATAGCGGTGATTTAAGGCGCTATAAGACTCAAATCCTATTTTGACAGAGTTCAGCGCCTCAGAGAGTGGTTACAGAAGCAAGCCACTCAACTTTAAGGAGGATGAAAATGCAGCAGACTTGGCAAGGGTCACTCAAGCAGCAAATTACAAACCAGTATGTGCGGAATTCGCACTCTTTGGGTTGATGTAAATATTTCTACATCAGGCTTGTTGAATCTGACTATTGTGAGCGATCGCTTTGTAGGCTTATCCATACCTTAGCGCCAGGAGCAGGTATTGAGCTTCCTTCACCAATCACAGGTTTCTCATTTATCTCCTGGTTTTCTCTCCCTATATACGCCTCCAGAAGCTGAATCTCTTAATCTTTCACGTTTACAGGTTGTTGATGGAGCCTCAGTATATACTTGGCAAGATTTAGCTATTGCATCAGCGAACCCTCAAAATCAATCTCAAGCACCTGTGCGCGAACCCCATGTGCCTAGGACAGTGACATTTTATTCCTTCAAAGGCGGAGTAGGTCGAACTACGGCATTAACCCACGTTGCTTGGATTTTGGCGATGCGCGGTCGCAAGGTTGTTGCTGTTGATTTAGATCTAGAGGCACCGGGGTTGAGTACAGCCTTCAACCTAAGTCCACAACCGAGGTATGGGATTGTTGACTATTTTTATGAGCGTTCCTACTTGCCGAATGGAGTTGCGCCTAGTATTTCAATTACTCAAATATTTGGCGAAGTTAGAATACCGAACGCTACAGGGAGAGTATTCGTTAACATGAATTCTATTCTCCTTCCTCAGGGGACAATACCTTAACGCTACTAGAAGTATTTAGTTCAGCTTGGAAGTCTTCGTATGCCGCCCCACCTGCGACTTCCAAAATTTCCGCGTCCGAGAGTTCCTCAAAAAGGTTCTCCACGTTGTCAGACTGTAAAGTAGCGTTTTTGATGTTAGACATAATTATTTGTCTTCTTACGAGAATTTACATACCAAATAATACACTAACGCTTAAATAACAATCTAATAAGAGTTTGTATAATCACATCTTGCACCACCACCAGAAACTAGGTAAGAGTGCTAACCGGTGCAAAGATACTTTGTCGTTGATATTACTATACGTTGGGGCTCTGGTGGCTATCCTTTTTTTCTGCATGTGCTAAATTAATCTGCGAACTTGCAATTTTTGTTCACTATTAACTAAGTAATATTACCTCATTTTTTAGTTATTTACATCACTAATTATGCTAAAGTTTCTGACTGATAGGTTCAGCAAATTTCATATAAGAAGCGTAAAACTATAAACAAGATTAATCATTCGTTTTATTCGCGTATAATTAACGCGAATAACTTTTTTTGTCTAAAGTCCAAAGACAAAGCTGGAATTAAAGCGGCGCTAGACGAACTTGCTCCTCATCCACGCTGTTGGCGACAAAATGTTGTCTATGAGTGCAGGGACTTGTGCAGCTTGAACACGACTGTAGCGGGTTTTGTCTGGCATTACCAAATTTGGTCCGGCTTTACAATTTTTCATGCACCCAGTGCCTTTGATAGTCACTTGCGAATCCAAATTGCGATCGCTCAAAGCTGTTTCTAGCGCCTGACAAACCTCTTTACCACCGCGTTTCATACAATCAGATTTTTGACACACCAAAATAGTAGCTTTTTTCGCTTTGGCGTTACTGACTGATGGGGTAAGGGTATGCTCCCGATCGGGAGGCGAAGTTTCTCCCTCATTTTCCCCATCTCTTCGAGTACGAGTCATCATTACTCGCTCAGCTTTCAGTTTAACTTCGCCTGTTTTCAGGTCGTGCTTTTTTTCACCTACTACTTGTAGCCAAGTACCTGGTGGCAACCGCAAGTCAAAAGCAGCCCGTAAATCTTTAGCTAGTTTAACGTAACATTCACCTTCAGCAGTAGCTAACAGCAAGCCTTTGAGCTTATAGCCATCTTTGATAACAAAATCGAGAAACCGTCCTTCAAGACAGAACTCTGATACTTCGGTCATACAGGATTT
>CAZZYE010000389.1:0-7112 GCA_964658145.1 uncultured Stigonema sp. | reverse complement strand
ATACTTATGTACTAAATGTGGCGATCGCCTTATGCCAGTTGCGTAAGTCCTGTTATACTTAAACATGCAAGGTATCAGCCTCGCGTCTAGCGGCAAAAACCACGCTTCAACATATGAAAGAAACGTAAGCATTCAGCTATCAGCAGTCAGCGGTCAGCCCTGATCGTACCTTGATAAACATTTAGACGCACCGACTTACTCTTACAAGCCGTGCAGGCTGATAGCTGATAGCTGAGGGCTGAATGCTTACAAAGAAACACTTTTTCCCCCACATCTCCGTGTTTTTGAAGAGTAAACACTCTGTTTGCGATCGCTTCTCTACGAAACGCTGCGCGTTCGCTGTAGCATAGCGGCAGATCGCCTTGATTGATGATGCTGGAGTTGTAAAGTCATTCATGAAGCATTTGAACTTGCAGGTAGTGAGAAAATTCAGGTATCGGCATAGATAAAAATAAACCTGTGAAGCAAGTGCTTGCTTTTATGGAGCAATAACCTTGACAAAAGGATAGTTGAGAATCTGTTCGTCCACCGTAACAAGGGGACAGTCACAAGTACGTGCTGAAGCAACAATAATTCTGTCAGCAGGGTCTTTGTGAAAGTTGCCGGGAAGCCTTACTGATTCTACCGCGATTGTGGGGGTCAGTGTGAGAAGCTCAATACCAGGATAGGAGAGAGCCTTTTTAAGCCACTTGGTTACTTCATCGGGTAATCCAAGACGACCTCTCTCAACCAGCCTTGCCACCTCAAGACACGAGATAGAACAAATGCCTATTCCTTGTTTTTGGCTTTTGTTTATCTCTTCACGATGACGCTGTGTAAGACGAGGATCGCCCTGCACCCACCACACCCAGATGTGCGTGTCAAGCACGATCATCCAAGCATCTCCCATTCTTCAGGAGGGATTGCTGGCTCTGATGGGTCTGCGTTGAAGAAATACGGCTGTTTGTTTCGTAGGGGATACAATGCAGGTTGATCTAAGGTTTCTACCTTTGGTTCCTCATTAAGACCTTTTACCAACAACTCCAAAGCAAACTGATCAACAGAAATCCCTCGAGTTGCTGCCCCAAAAATCAGCTTTTCCTGGTTTTCTATATCGATGTTGATTGTTACAATCATTAAGCTATCCTTACGCGAACGTCCTAATTTTGCACTTGCCCATACCGTTTAAGCAAAGCACTGGTATCTAAAAAGTATGCTGTTACCACTCACCTCGCTCCTCAATAATTGTTTCCGATCATTTTGTTCTCGGAGTGTCACAAACGCCATACGAGCGTCAGTATGCATCAGACTACTCTTCTGCACTAGACGCAATAGAACATTTGTATCGACTAGATAACTCATAATTGGCTATCTTCTCGTTCGCGATAAATACTCTCGCGGCTGATTGCTTCATCTGAAAGAGGCAGCGTTTTGCTAAAAAAGGAACTATTTGCCAGATCCATCAGTGCTGCTTCCCATTCCTCATCCATTGCCGTTTCAAAAAATGGCTTCTCTATTTGAGATACAGTTTCATTCAACCCATCTTCTGGATTCACCTCAATCGTCACAAACTTACCCGTTGCTAATTGAGATTTCAGGGCAGCTTTTGCTTTGGAGATTGCTTCTTCTTCCGTTTTACCCTCAACTGTTAAGTTTGGCATTCCCACAATAGATGCAACGAAGTGGCTTTGGGATCGACTCCTAACAAATACTTGATATTGCATCGTTCCTACCTCCAGATTCTTTGTAGTATTAATTATAGTTAGGTTTGAGGTGCGCTCAGCGTTGTCTGTTGATTTTAGAAAATGCCGAGACAATTTTATCTAGTAGTATTCAAGCAGGGGAATGTCGCCCTGGCTACGAGGGCTATGGTCAATTACTCAAGTGCCTTGGGTAAGTACCTCATACGAGTTGTGTTCTGCTGACGAACAGAGAAAAACCAAGAGAAATCGTATTTAAGGCGGCTTGTCACCAGACATCGCTAAAAAGCAACTCATCTTGTGTCTAAATACTTTATAGATACAGAAGGAATAATTCCTTTTCAAAACAAAGTTAGGTTAGAAGTATTGGGCATACGTAAGGGAGATGATAGCCGTGTTAAAGCTAGAGTAAAACAGAAAAAAGAACAAACAAAATCTTCAGACGGAAAATATCCTGCTTACATTATCCTAGTTTAATTCAGCACACCCCTATCTTTTGTTGCCAAAAAATGAGTAATATTCAAGAAAAACATACAGCAGCGATGGATTTAGCTGAAGCGGCTTTTCTAGCTAAACTTAAAGGTGATTCGGAACGAGCGTTGCAACTAACGCGGCAAGCATTTGAAAGCGAACAGGCTGCAGCAGCGTTAATTGCTAATCAATTAGATGCTGAACCAACACGCTCAGTTTTGCATCGAAGTGCCGCAACTCTTGCTGTTAACTGTGGAGAATTGCAAGCAGCAGAACGTTTGATAGCTACAGCTTTATCTGGAAATCCACCGACTGAAATAGCCGAAGAATTGAAAGATTTGTTTATTCAAATTAATTTACGTCCTTATTTACAACGTCACGGCATAAGTGTTGATAATGAACAAATTAATGCTTTAATTTTAAAGAATGCATGATAAAGACGTATATCATCTACCGAAACTTATTGAGTTAATTGGGCGTTCGCACCCATAATATTAACTTAAGTTAAGTCAAGCTTAAATTCAAGCAAGGTTTAAGTTTGGTAAGATCTCAGTATGTTACTCCCCACAACTATGACCACAATTTCCAAACGACTGACCCTTGAGGAGTACCTGAATCACGACGATGGCACTGACACCCAATATGAACTGGTGGCTGGAGAGTTAGTTGCAATGCCACCAGAAAGCCCGAAAAACGTTCAAATCGCTCTATTTTTACTATCAAAGTTGCTAAAGTTTGTTCCTCTCAACAGATTGAGTAATAAAGCTGAAATTGTCGTTAGTGGTTCCCGTTCTACAACTCGCATCCCAGATCTGATGGTGTTAACTGATGAACTTGCAGCAACCTTACAAGGTGCAACGCGATCCACTATCACTTTGGATATGCCGCCTCCTGCCTTGGTTGTTGAAGTCGTCTCCCCTGGGAAAGTAAACGAAGATCGGGATTATCGTTACAAACGTTCAGAGTATGCTGCTAGGGGAATTTCTGAATATTGGATTGTTAATCCCCAGATTAATAGAGTTAGCGTGCTGACACTGGTTGAGGGACTTTACGAAGAGATGATATTTGAAGGAAGTACGGCGATCGCCTCTTCCACCTTTCCAGAACTACGGCTAACTGCACAGCAAGTACTTTCAGCAGGAGAATAAACTCAACTGTAGCCGTCGGCTTCTCAATTGGTGCAAATGGTATAAGTAGTTATGCAAAATTAAATATACAATGTCCGCAGCGAAAGGAGTGCGAAGCGCTTGGGAATGGCGATCGCCACTGCCTAGCCGAATAATCTGCTTGGTTCCCATCTCACTGTTATGATCCTACAATACTTAACGAATAAGGATGTCATCTAAGTGAAGTTGGAGACGGGGCTTCATCGACGAGTTTATTGATTGGTTTAGTCGGTATTTTTGTTAACGCGCTTATCCCTCTGAAATAAGCCGCTCTAATACAGACAAGCTGAAATCAGCCTTTCCCGCTCTTGTAACCGCTCTAACTGATTAAATTGCAGAATTTCAACGGTTACTCGCCCGGATGCTGTCAGTGGTGCGATTGTTGCTCCATTCATCTGAAAATGATCGCTCCATTTTTGAGTCCTGGGATTAAAAAAGGGTGTTAGTTTCCCCGTTTCAGGATCGATTGACGCCAAATCAGTACCCTTTGCACGATTACAGTATGGGCAGGCGAGAGCTAGATTTTCTGCCTCAGTCGTCCCACGATGTTTTTCGGCAATGATATGTTCCATCTCAAAGGTAAGTAATGCAGCACTCTGAGGAAACAAGCAATATTTACACCTTTCCTGATCTCGTTCGATCACGAGTTGCCGCAACTGGGCTGGCACATAAGTCATGGGTGTTGGCGTAATTGCTCGAATGCATGGGCTTTTGCCAAACGAACAAGGTGTTCTATAGTTAGATAGCGTTCTAGCTCGGCTTCGCCTTTTGCTGAAAGTGTTCCTGCTTTACTTTGTGCTAGCAAATCGCTGACACGAGTCTGGAATTCTGGTGAGGGTCGGATGGCTAGAATTTGCCTTGGTGTTGGCTGACTCGCCAACAACGCAATAATCTCCTTCTCATCAACAAAATTGCTATTTTGTTCGCTCAGCAACTCTAAAAGACCGCGTTCTACTACCTCTGGCAAGCGGTCTTGGAACTGCTTTAATTGCTGCCCTAGCTCCTCAGATACCTCAACAGTGATTTGCATTATCTAGCCTTGTTGCTCTGACAACGTCTTCCATTAGCTTAAGTCTAACTATAAATAAAGCATTTAGGAAAATGGTAAGTTAGAAGCAAACCCGCAGTGCCTGCCACTGCCTCCCCAATGCCAGTAGTTTTACTTTCTGTGCTTGGGTTACACCTGTCACACCTATGATATTCATGCCCTCGTAAAGGCGCTTCTCAAGTAAATAATCCTATTTGGATCTATTAATATGAACCTGGGTTCTTTCTCAAAACAACTGAACGTGAAGAAGCGATGGCAAAGGTAACAGCAATTACAGAAGCGATTACAAGCTTGACGGATGCAGAAAACAGATTTGATCTAGTCCGCATAGAAAACGAGCAATTTTTCCCAGAGTGGTATGAAGGATTGCCGGAAATTACCTCTGCTGAAAAAGCCTCCCTTGATGTAGTACGGCGTAGATATCTCTATCACCGTGCTTTATGTAATTTACGAGAGGGGACAGTAATCTTGTTAGTGGTGTCACCAGTACTAGCACTGGCAGGATTTTACGATCCTCCTTTTAGGATTAAAGCTGAATCATCAGTAGAGTTGATCGTGGATGATGGAGAGGATATACTGCGCGGACGGATTGACGTTTTGGTGCTACAAAACCAGTTTTGGGTAGTAGTATTAGAGTCTAAAAAAACTACGCTTTCGGTTTTAGAGGCTGTGCCACAAGCACTGGCTTATCTGATGGCTAACCCTCATCCCGATCAACCTGTGTTCGGGATGGTTACTAATGGAGACGATATTTTATTTATCAAATTGATGCAGTCTGAGACTCCTCAATATAACCTGTCAAGAGTCTTTGCCCCGTTTACATCTGCTAGAGAACTCTACAGCGTTTTGCAAATTCTTAAGCGTATTGGTCAAGTAATCTCAAGAGTATGATAATTCCCTAGTACCGCTCCCTTGGAATTAAAAATTAAAAATTAAAAATTAAAAAAGCTTAACGCACTGCCTCCAGAAAGGCGGTTCGTTAAATAGGTATTCTACGAGTGGGACACTCCTTGGTAGCTAGTGGAAAGATTAGGCACATCAGGATGTAAGATATTAAATAGGGCAACCCCACACCAAAAAGGAGTGGGAGTGTCAATAAAGCTTGGAATTGGGAAACTCCGGTGAAATCCCGGGACTGTGCCGCAGCTGTGATGGGATAACCCAAGTCAGAATGCCAACTCCAAGAGTGTCCTAAATATATACTCGCCGTCTACTCCCTGCGTCGCACAGGGAAGGAGTCCAGTTTTGCAATCCGGATTTAGCGCCTGTCCTGGCTTATTTTACGCCACACCTGCCCGAGACGGGATATTGTCTCGCATAAGAATACCAGGTGGAATTGTTGATAGTAAACAGTGCCGTGTACTTGCAGATATAGCTCTCGCGTGTGGGGGTGGGTATGCAGATGTGACTAATCGAGCTAACCTGCAAGTCCGCGAAATCAGCACAAAGATAGATGCAAAATTGCTGAAAATTTTACAAGAAATAGGGTTGGGTTCTAGTAATACAGGTGTAGACCAGATCCGCAATATTATGAGCAGCCCAACTGCTGGCATCGATCGCCAAGAGTTGATCGATACTCGCCCTTTTGTCCAAGCCTGGGATCAGTACATTGCTACACATCCCCATCTGTCGGGACTACCAGCAAAATTTAGTGTTTGCTTTGACGGTGGTGGGACAGTTCAGGTGTGCGATCGCCCAAATGATATCGGGTTTACTGCCGTTATGGTTGACGGTAGTGTTTACAAACGCCTCCATCTCAGCGTAGGTGCGAAGGGACTCCCACCCATCGATACAGGAATTCTATTGAAACCAGAGGAATGCTTACCAGTCTTGGCAGCGTTGGCTGATGTCTACCTAAATCACCTCGACACCACTAGTAGTCGCAAACCGCGTCTCTTAGAATTGCTGAATAGTTTGGGTTGTGACTCGTATCTCCAAGAAGTTGAGCGTTGTCTACCCTTTCCCCTCCAACGTGTTAGAAGCAGAGAGTACCAAACTCAAATTCACAGTCACAAGTATGGACATATCGGTGTTCATCCTCAGCGTCAAAGTGGCTTATCGTATATCGGCGTAGTTCTCCCTCTCGGTCGCTTAGAAACCTTACAAATCCGAGGATTGGCCGCCACCGCAGAACGCTACGGTAGCGGCACAATCAGGCTGACTCCCAGGCAAAACCTCCTGATATCAGATATTCCAAATCCACTGGTTCCAGATGTTCAGAGTGAAATTGAAAGCCTAGGATTACATTGGTCGGTAGCCAACATTCGCAGTGCGCTAGTTGCTTGCTCTGGGAACACGGGATGCGCCTCTTCAGCAACCGACACCAAAGGTCATGCCAGAGCATTAGCAGAGTATCTCGATCGCATCCAGATCGACCAACCTGTTAACATCCACTTTAGCGGGTGCGGAAAATCCTGCGCCCAGCATACCAAAAGTGACATTGCTCTACTAGGTGTCAATATTGACTCCGGCAAGGCAACTGTCGAGGGCTATCACGTCTATGTCGGTGACGGTGACGAGAAATTCGGTCGCAAAATTTACCAAAATGTAACTTTGGCAGAACTGCCCGCATTAATAGAGCAGATGGTAACGGTGTATAAAATCCATCGCCTAACGCCTGACGAGTCCTTTAGAGAATTCGCCAATCGACACGCAATTCCCACTCTTAAACAGTTATTCTCACGCTACACACCCCCTCACCCCTTTAGGGAATTAAAAATTTTTAATTTTTAATTTTGCATTTTTAAT
>CAZZYE010000388.1:0-7114 GCA_964658145.1 uncultured Stigonema sp. | reverse complement strand
AACCACTAACTAAGGAGGTGATAACATCCGCTCTCCTTTGGTACGGTTTCACCGACTACTAAGTCAGGAATAACCTGTTACATTAGTATTCAGGAACACATAACAGCATGGCTCAGTCACATACACTACAGGAATCTATTATTCGAGTCATAAAGGTAGTGGCGTGAAGCTATCAAATTGGTTGTTTTACGCAACTTTGCACAAAATTTCAGGAGTATGTAAAACGTGAGTAACCCATCTAATAGAGTTTCAGAATTTTTTAATGGTGAGTCAGAAACTAGCAATTTGTTGTGGCAGTACGTTAAATCTTTAAGTCCAGAGACAGTTACCCAGTTATCTAAACCCAGTTCTTCAGAAGTTTTCCAAGTGATGGAACGCAACATTATAGGACTGTTGGGAAACTTACCTTCAGAGCATTTTGGTGTTACTATTACCACCAGCCGAGAAAATCTAGGTCGGCTTCTTGCATCTGCCATAATTAGTGGTTATTTTTTGCGTAACGCCGAACAAAGAATGAACTTTGAAATGGCGCTGCAAGGGAGTGAAACCAATATCAATGAAATTAAGGAGTGATGATAAGTTTCCCTACCCTAAACTATAGCAGTCCTATTTAGTTTATGAACAAGAGGGACAAGGGGGACAAAGTCGACCAGGGAGAGGTGTTCACAAGTCCTGTTGCTATATAGGGGAAACCTCTTGCTCCCCAACAGGGGATCTGCTTGCAGGATTTAAACAAAAATTACAAATTTAAAAATCTTTAGCAACAGTCAAAAGAAGGAATGCATGAGTGCGGAAAAAGCAAAAGCATTTTACAATTCGTAATTCGTAATAAAATACAAACTCGGTAGCCATCAAACTAAGCTGCCGAGTTTTGTTTTTTCCTCACTTCATTTCCTACATAAACTATGAGCGAAACGAGTTCTCTTCCACCTCATAAAATCATTGGTGTGGCGGTAATTTGGAATAACAAAAGGGAAATTCTCATTGATCGCCGTCGTCAGAAAGGAGTTATGGGTGGCTTGTGGGAATTTCCTGGAGGCAAAATCGAGCCAGGTGAAACACTCGAACAGTGTATTAAACGGGAAATTTACGAAGAACTGGGAATAAATATTGAAGTAGGTGAGCATCTGATTACCATTGACCACACCTATATCCACCTGCGTGTTACCCTCACGGTACATCACTGTCGCCATCTTGCAGGTGTTCCCCAGCCTTTGGAATGTGATGAAGTTCGCTGGGTAAGTTTGGATCAACTGGATCAGTTTGCTTTTCCTGAGGCAAATACTCAAATTATCACGGTTCTAAGAGAAAGCGTAAAAAACTAAATTTGCTAATTGCTAAGTGCTAATAGCTAATTGCAATTAGCCATTAGCTATTAGCCATGAGCTAACTTGGATAAACTGGCAACGTCAAGTGAAACCATGCACCACCATCGGGGGCTGAGTCTACCCAAATTCGACCGTAGTGCGCCCGGATGATGCGCTGGCATAAACATAGACCAATACCATAGCCAACTGTTGCCCGATCGCGTTCCAAACGAAAATGGTTTTCAAAGATTCGCTCACGGTTTTCTTCTGGAATCCCAGGACCAGTATCGCCAATACTGAATTGAACTTTTTGGGTAGTGCGGTGAAGACCAGAGATGCTAATAATACCACCATCGGGTGTATATTTAATGGCATTGTCCAATAGGTTTATTAGCACTTGGCGGATACGTTCTGGATCTGCATAAACATAAGGTAAGTCTTTGGGAATGTCTTTTTTTATTTTCAGGGATTTGGCAACGTAGCGATCGCGCAATTCCTCCAGTGCTTCCAAGCAAAGTTTGCCTAATTCTATTTTTTGCGGTAAGATAGAAATTTCCCTCTCATTAGTACGACCCACCTGTAAAAGATCAGTAATCATCCTGTCAATTATCTTAGTTTGGAGCCGAGCTTGTTGGAATAAATGCACTGCCATAGCAGGCGTTAAGCGCTTGAATTCACCCTTTTCTGAATTATAGTTAGATTGCAGCGTTTCTATAGCCATCCCTGCTGCAGTGAGGGGATTGCGAAGATCGTGAACTAACATAGCGATGACTCGGTCTTTAAACTGTAGCTGCTCTTGGAGTTTCTCTTTCTCCTGTTTCAAGCGGAACACTTCATCCGAGAGTTTTATCAGTTCGGCAGAAACAGCAACTGAGCCAATTGAGGATTTAGGTTCGTTGCTCCGACTATTTTCCTTAACACTCCCTTGCAAGCCACTTTGTAATTTTAAGTAAGCGTCTACTGCCGCAGCTTGCCAGCGGGGCCACCAGTCTTTTAATTCAGCAATTATATTACTACCAGCCAGGGTTTGTCTAGGTTCGGGATGAATTTTGATTAAAGCTGGTGTTGCTACCAGTTTAAAGTGTTCTGCCAAATAGGGTTGTTGCCCAACATCAATAATTTGAAATTCAAACTTGTACTCAGCCTGTAATTCTTTCAAGTAAGAGCAAATTCGCTGCACTTGTTGTCGGGACTTTGGACGTTCATCGACAAAAAGTAACAGTTGTAGTAGTTTTTCGGAAGAAATCGGCTGATCTGGGGATTGCATGTCATCATGTTTTAGCACTGGTAACAAACCGGCGACGCTTTACAGAAAGTAAAATTGAATGGCAGTCGTTGATGTAATGGTCGTTGTTTTTTTCAATTTAATATCTATTGACGTTAGTTTTTGTACATAACGTGAAAAGTCAGAATTGATTGAGTGTCTGCGCTAGCGTAGGAATTGACACCCAAATTGAGATTTCCTGTAGTGTACTCTAAACGTCCAGCTATATTAGTGAGTTTGGCTGTTTTACTCACCTCATTAACAGCCTGTGCCAATAGTCCAGTCGCCAAAAACCTTCAGCAGTCTTTTGCGGCTGATCCTAGGCTGAAAGATAACCCAGTTGCCTTAGGCACTCATCAAGTAGGCGACAGGCTAGATCGGCAAAAGGAGGCGACAGTTCAGTTGCCACCTGATTTTCCCAAAGATATCCCATTATATCAAAATGCTAACCTGCAAGAAGTTAAACCGAATAGTGGTTCGGATGGTAGTGTATCAACTCGCTGGCTCAGTTCTGATCCTAGCAACATAATTGCTAGCTATTACCTACAACAATTTCAAGCAAATAACTGGCAGGTGCAACAGCCAACCGATCAACAGGGAGGCGTTTTGTCAGCGCGACGCAATGATTTACAGGTGAAGGTTTCCATTCAGCCGAAATCAGTTACCGATCCTACATCTAATCAACCACAGACAGCAACTGAACTCCTGATTGAGTACCTACGCAACCCCACTACTACAGCACAAACTACCCCAACTCCTAGCCCCCAAACTACTAACGATATTGCACAACCAGACGCACCACAGTTTATTGGTCCCGTGCCACCAAAAGACTCAGCACCACAACCAAGTAGTACGAACGATCCCAAAAATCCAACGACAGCAAACTCAGCAACACAACCAAGTAGCACGAATGATCCCAAAAATCCAACACCTGTAACTCAGGAATTTAGCGATCTCAACAAAGCACCGCAAGAATTGCGGCAATACATACAGGACTTGGGAGCATTGGGAGTTTTGCCTCTAGAATCAAATGCGGCTAAGAGTAATAGCATCACAAAAAACCAATTTGAACCTAGTAAAATAATTACCCGCCAAGAATACGCTCGTTGGCTAGTTGCTGCAAATAATGCTATGTATACCAACAATCCAGCTAAGCAGATCCGCTTAGCATCGGAAAGTTCTCAACCAGCTTTTAGTGATGTGCCAAAAACAAATCCCGATTTTCCCGCAATTCAGGGATTAGCCGAAGCAGGATTAATTCCTAGTCCTTTGTCTGGAGATTCGACAGCAGTTCTGTTTCGTCCAGATGCACCCTTAACACGGGAACAGTTGATTCTGTGGAAGATACCTCTCGACACTCGCCAAGCTTTACCTACAGCAAATTTGGATACAGTAAAGCAAACTTGGGGTTTTCAGGATGCAGGGAAAATTGACCCACAGGCGTTACGAGCAGTGTTGGCAGATTTTCAAAATGGGGAAAAATCGAATATCCGTCGGGTGTTTAGCTATACAACGCTTTTCCAGCCCAAGAAACCAGTTACTCGCGCTGAGGCGGCGGCGGCTTTGTGGTACTTCGGTACTCTCAGCGAAGGAGTATCTGCTCAAGATGCTCTGAAGTTAAAGCGAAGTTAAAACTGATGGCGTTCTGGTTAGTAAATTTTCAATTCGTAGGTAGGGTGCGCCATTCGCAGTGTAACGCACCTTATGCAGACTAACCTTTGTTTAGAGCGATCGCGCTCCAAACGCTCTGACCAAAGATTTTCCTCAGAATTAACTAATAATATCTTGAATGATATCTTGCACCATTCTCAACAAGGTGAGAGAAACCCGGATAAGAGTGTTGGTGCAAGATGTAAGTTGATGAAGAAACGAGCGCGAGGTTTTATTTGTATCAGTGACAACTCACCAATCACCTGGTAGCCTCCATCCCAGAACAACCATTTTCGTTAATTGTTGTAAAGAAAACCCATTTATAATCTTTGCCAACTGCTTAAACCGATAAAATTAATCCAATGCAGATAGATCATCAGGATCAAGGCAAAAAAAGTCGCAAAACAAAGAAAAATATTCGGCGATTTTTAAGTAAAAACGATTGAACCCACCCACAAAAACCTTTGTGACCTTTTGGTATCCAGATTGAAAACCAAAGGTCGGCTGATCTAGATGATTGTAATCATCCCCCGGTAAGATCATTTTATTCAACTCGTGTAATTTTTTGTTGGCAGAGATAGAAGTGGTCTGAATTTACTTAAAAAAATTTTGCTGTTGGCGTCAAGCAACTCAAGGTATTCCTATTGGTTTAGGAATTTGATTAAGTATTGGCAACGCAAATAAATTAAGTGGCACCCTAAGATAAAAGGAAGTAAGCTGTTATTAACAGCCTTTAATACAGTTACTGTGATTACATTAATTTGTTACACTTTGTCTAGACTATCTATCTTTAGATAGATTTTTATTTAGAGAGATTTTTTACGAATTCTATCTAAGTGCTTTAGCATAGAGTTTTTAACCAAATTCTACGGAATTCCCCGCCTTCTTTAAGGCGGGGATGGATAGTGGGGCAAAAACGAGCGCACGCTTGAGATGCTTCCGGACTTCAACCAAAATCGGGCTAATCAGTAGTTCAGATTTTGCTTTCTCACTCGGCAGTGCAACCGCAAGCGGAAGGTTTTCTTCTAGCACCTCCAACAACGTGGAAGTTGGTGCAACTGGAGAGATCGTCGGAAAGAAAGCGGTTCCTTCAATTGTCTGAATTCCAAATGCCTGCTTCACCTTACCAACCGTGAAATCGCTGTATGCCATAAGTCTTGCCCCATTGGAAGTGCAGGTGTTCGCCTCACAGTCTAAGCGATCGTTCACCTTTATTCTCTGCGAATTCCTAAATGTTCTCCGACATCAATGTAAGGTGTTCTATCTCTTCCACTTGCATAAGGCTCATCTGTAGAGTGCCACGCAAAGAGATTGGTGAGCGCCCGCACAGGATTTTCATGAGGTTTGAGAGTCAATATTAACCTGTCACACCGTCCATTGAATTCACTGGCGGTACAAATCACGTTTTGTCCGTTCATGTAGCCGATAGTAACAAACCGCAACTCTTCGTTGCGGCGGTAGTGTTCCAAGCGTTCGCTCACATCTTGACAACGCGTCAGAGGATCGTAGCCGGCATTTCTGAAGTAATTGGAAGTCCAGCGAATCCAAGGTTCAGTATCACCTCTGTAATTTTGGTACACTGTCACGGGATTGTTTCTTGAGGTGTCACAATAAAATCCTCGCCGACTTTGAGCTTGACTGGGCTGACTGATACTTGCAGTTGCACCGAGCGTGACAACACCCGCAACTAAAAGGTTTATCAATGGTATTAATTTCATGAGTAACTCTACAAATTTTGAGGAAAAAGTTTTTTTGCTAGTTTATATCTAATATTATTGACCTTGGTATTGTTGCTCGCCGTAATATTATCAATTTTTTAACCTAATTTATTACAAATTTTACAAAGATACTTCTTCAAAACCCAAAGCCAATCAATTGATTACTTATATGAGATCAATAAGGGTGCGAAGTGATTTCAGTAAATCGCAAAGTTTTTCTCAAAGGCAATCGTAGCATAGCAAAACATTGCACTCACCTTTGTGTTGAGGACGTCGTCATCTGAATGCCGAATTAAACTTGAGAAAATTGCGTCTTAAGTCATGCTTCTATATGCTTAAAAGCCAAAATTGATATACTTAGTTCGCGACGCCAACGGTAAAGCTTACTGCTTCACTGTGCAAACTCTGACTCTGTCAGTTCGTGAACGTCTGGTTTCCAAAAGCTGGTATTCTTCTGGTTAGAGTTTAGGTTTGTTTTCGTCAGGTCAGGGTATTTTTCTAGTATTGGGATGCACCATCCTAAATGAAAATCAAACTCAAACCTGTCGGAATGCGGCTTAGAGTGGTAGCCAAATGTTCGTAAATTAAATAGGATTCATTATCCGCATACTTAGTTGTTTGCCGAATTTATGAATAACTACGCTCTCAGCATAAAACTTCCTGGCTTGTAGTTACTTCAGAAGAAAGTCACGATCAACCTATGACTTAAGTCACAACTGCGAAAAGAGCGGGACATCGCTGGTGACCATTTAAGGCATTGCTACTCTACCAACACAACAGGCATCAGCATTACAAGTGATTGTCAATCCTCACTTCCAATCACATGATGCCAAACCGACATTCATAGCGCGTGGGCGACGTGTATTTGTCCAGTATTTTGGTCTTTAGGGTTAGAGTTATAGATCTATATTTAATGACCCTGGACACCAAGTACAAACTTTGATACATTTTAAGATTTTGTACTACTCATTAGTACAGCAATTTTCCAGGCTTCTTGTTCTACTGGGTCGCTTTCTATGTGAGATGGTCTTGGCACTCGTAGCCTAAAAGTCATAGTAGCGCAATATTTCCCATCCTACTTTGACGCCGTACATCCTACGGCAGGTCCTCAGCGGCTCGCAGCAGAAACAGTACTCTCCGCAATTAAGGCTAAGTCTGTTCCTGAACCTTCAGAT
>CAZZYE010000387.1:0-7115 GCA_964658145.1 uncultured Stigonema sp. | reverse complement strand
CGCTAATCCATACTCTGTGGTGATGTCTTATTTCCCAATGCCCAGGAACCCACCTGCGATGATGATGCCCACCAATTTCGATTACTAAGGCTGATGCCTGTTTTGGCATAGCAACAACAAATAGTGGCAAAGCAACTAATATACCTGCAAGCATCCGTTTCATAACTAATTTTCCTTTGTTCAACTATTTGGGATTAAGTCAGTCAAATTTTTTGTGAGTTGATTTTCAACGATTTAACTGATATATGAATTTAGACTGCTGCTTTTTCCAAAAGGTTCAATTTCTAACTGCCGTATTCTCAAAAACGACCGTTTTTGAGAAGATTTGCATCACACTCACTGCCTCACCCAACTCTGCGGCTTTCACATTCTCATAAATAGTTCTTGAAATAGAATTCTCATTACACCACTATGGCAATAGACATCTCCGAAAAACAATGTAGAGACGCGACGCCAGTCGCCTACGGAGGGAAACCCTCCTGTAGCGCTGGCTCAAATTTCGCGTCTCTACAAGGGTTGTAAACAATGCACAATTAATTTCTGGAGATGTCTAATGGGTTTCAAGAATAAAGGGGGTAGATTTATGCTGATCGGATATGTGCGTGTGTCCACGCAAGAACGGTAGAGCGTACCCGTGCGGGTCTGGAAGCTGCCCGCCAGCTCGGTCGCAAGGGGGGACGTAAACGCCAGATGACCGAAAGCAAGGTAGAGGCTGCAAAGAAGCTTCTGGCAAGCCGTGTGCCGCCTAGAGAGGTAGCCAAAAATCTGGGTGTTTCCGTACATACACTCTACCGATGGATTCCGGCTTCTGAGCAATCTTTCTGATTTCGGACTACGAATTCTAAAAGCGCGTTTTCTGTTGCAGATCGGCTAATCTTGGCTTGTACAGTGAAATGTGAAATTCCCCACCCTCTACCATCTTCCATAGTGACCTCCTCTGTAGAACCCTCTTCCAAATCCGAAGTCGAGGTTAAAAACAGGATAGGGCGACCCGTAGGTGACATAGGGGTTGTAGATGTAAGCGGTCGGAGGTGGTGCGGTATAATAACTATCTTCGTTACAAACCTGAGTAGTATGTTGTACAATTGACTTACACCTTATCTTAGTGCCGTTCGTCTTTGGGATGATTAATGTTTAGAACCCCTGCTGAATTGTTGCCTATCTCCCCTGAAATTTTTCGCTCTCCTTTTTGGGGCAAGGTCATCAAGCCGATCGTAATCGTTCGATGTCTCGCATCGGTGGCGCACCGAATAGGCGGGAATATTCCCGGCTGAACTGTGAGGGACTTTCGTACCCGACCTGATAGGCAGCAGAGGTTGCATCGCAATCTTCCGTCAGCATCAGGCGACGGGCTTCCAACAGTCTTAACTGCTTTTGATATTGAAGTGGACTCATTGAGGTTACTTGCTTGAAGTGCTGATGAAACGACGAAGTAGACATCCTTACCTGCTTTGCTAAGTCCTCGACTCGCATCGGCTGAGTAAACTTAGACTTGATTTGTTTGATCGCTGAAGCAATCCGCTGCATACTGCTCCCAGATGTAGCAAGTTGACGCACGGCTTCACTTTGTTCCCCCATCAGCAGACGGTAGTAGAGTTCCCGAATCATCATCGGTGCCAGCATGGGAATATCCTGTGGCGTATCTAAGAGCTTAGTGAGGCGAAGGGCACAGTCAAGCAACGTGGCATCGGCATTGCTCACAAATAAGCCTCGGACGGAGTTCTCTTTCTTCGCTGAACTAAAATTCATTTGAGCAGCCATTTCACAAAGTTGCATTGAGTCTAGGGTCAGCTGTAATCCTAAATACGGCTGATCGGTTGTCGCCTCAACAATACACCCACCGATGGGGAGATTAACTGAGACAACAAGACATTGCCCGATCTCATAGGGATACGTTTCCTCTCCCAGCACTATGTCTTTCTTGCCTTGAACGAGAATGGCCAGACGCGGTTCATAATCCTGGTAAATGACGGCAGATGACGCATTTGATCGCGAAAAGCTCAATGGTGCGATCGCAGTTGGATAGACAAGGTTGCCATTGGGTTCGGTGTGCCGCGCCACTAATGCCGCCAGCGCTTGGCACTGATCTGCAACTACCTCAGAATTGGGGATAACGAAAGTCATGGTAAAGCCTCGACTCATTCAATGCCCTACACGATTATAGAATGTCTTCAAGCGAGCCATGCTGGAGAATTAGGCAATGATCAAAGAGTTTTAGGCATTGGAAACGCTGGATCGAATGAATAGGATGAAAGCATCTCAAGCGAGACCTTAAAGAGTCCGAAGAACGATGCCGCATTTCTTTGCTGAAACGATTAAAAACTTCTTGGAGGAAATGGCAATCCGTCCAAACAAACTTTGTCAGCAGTTTTACGCCTTTGAACCCCTCAATAACAACTCAAGCAATCAGCAGGAGAACCTAGTTTATGCAAAATACTCCCCAACAAATGAAAGCAATGGCTGTGGACGAGTTCGGTCGTTCTGCCAAGCTGACGTTGCATACCTTACCCGTGCCTACGGTAGATGTGGGCGAAGTTCTGATTCGCATCGAGACCGCTGGAGTTGGCATCTGGGATGAAATAGAGCGGAAAGGCGATTTGCCATATAACGAAGTTCACTTTCCGCGTGTGCTGGGCGGCGAGTGTGCGGGCACGATCGCTGCGATTGGCGACGGTGTGGAACGCTTTGCTGTTGGCGATCGCGTTTACGTCCACAACTTCATGAACGACAAGGGCGGCAGCTATGCCCAATACGTCGTCGTCTCCGAGAAAACTGTTGCGCCGATGCCCGATGGTCTCGATATGTTGATGGCGGGTGGGCTACCCATTGCTGGTCTGACGGCACTCAGTAATTTGCAAGCGCTGGGGACGGGCAACGAAACCAAATTGATGCTGTGGGGCGCCAGCGGTGGCGTGGGTCACGTTGCGCTACAACTGGCTAAGCGCATGGGTGCGAGCGTTTTCGCGATCGCATCGGGCGCGGACGGCATAGATCTGGCCAAGCAATTGGGTGCCGACGAAGCGGTAGATGGACGCGCCGACGACGTTGCAC
Organism: uncultured Stigonema sp.; assembly: GCA_964658145.1. Lineage (GTDB taxonomy): Bacteria > Cyanobacteriota > Cyanobacteriia > Cyanobacteriales > Nostocaceae > Stigonema. The sequence continues at coordinate 4,064 of CAZZYE010000387.1, read as the reverse complement.
AACGCGCCCGCGCTTTTGCACCCGACGGCTTCGATGCTGCGCTGGTTCTGGTGAGCAGCGACACCGTTCAATCCACGCTCTCGTTGGTGCGTCAGGGCGGGATCATCTCCTTTCCTAACGGCGTGCCCGAACCCAAAGCGCCCGACGGGGTGGAACTCAAGAAGGCAAATGCCGATCCGACTTTGTTAGACCAACTCAACCGATTGATCGACATGGGTGAGTTTCAAGTTCACATCGCGCAGATATTTCCGCTGGAAGAGGCTGCACAAGCGCAGAACGCGATGAAACAGCACTATCTGGGCAAAATCGTGCTGCGTGTGAGCGGCGAATAAGCGCTGATTGAATTTCCAGCTTTTGTAACAACTCTACTCTCAACAAACCCTGACATTCTTCATTTCGACATCTTTGCAGGAAAAATACCTATGAATCTCACGAACAACACCATCCTCATCACGGGTGGCACAAGCGGCATCGGTCGTGCGCTTGCCGAGGCGTTCTATCAACGCGGTAATCAAGTCATCATCGCGGGTCGCCGTCAACATCTCCTCGATGAAATCACCGCCGCTCACTCCGGTATGCACGGGATTCAACTTGATGTCCAAGACCCAGCGGACATCGAAGCCTTTGCGTCCCGCATTCGAGAACAGTTCCCTAAACTCAATGTTCTGATCAATAATGCCGGAATTTCTAAGCCGGAAGACCTCACCTCAGACTCGATCGATTTCTCGGTGGCGCAGTCTGTGATTCAGACTAACATTGTCGGTGTACTTCACCTCACGGTGGCACTCCTCCCGACTCTCAAACAGCAACCGCATTCAACGATTATTACCACCACCTCCGACTTAGCTTTCGTTCCCTTGAGTGAATTCCCAACCTATTGCGCGAGCAAGGCTTTTCTGCACTCCTGGTTGCAGTCGCTGCGCGTTCAGCTTCGGGAAACCTCCGTGGAGGTTCTTGAACTCGCCCCAACATACGTGCAAACGGAGCTTGGCGGTTCTAGTCAGGCGACTGATCCTGCCGCAATGCCACTGGCTGACTATATTGCTGAAGTGATGCAGATTCTCAGCACTCCAAACCCGCCCCACGGCGAAATCCTTGTTAATCGTTCCAAAGCATATCGATTTGCCGAAAGGAACGGTGATTATGAGCAAATATTCGCTAGCCGCAACGAACAATGATTGGCGCTGGGAATCTATCGCTCAGCAGGAGAGGGCTTTGATCGCACGCAGCGACATCAATGAGAAATAGACTCTGGTAATTGCTTTCGTTAAACTACTAAAAGATTCTTGGAGAAAGTAGCAATATGTCTGAGCAAACGAACCTTGGCGGCACTTTTACGCTGCCGAACACCTCAATCACGCTGAAGCGCATCGGCTATGGTGCTATGCAACTCGCGGGTCAGAATGTAATGGGTGCGCCGCGAGATGTAGATGCAGCCGTTGCTGTTTTGCGCGAAGCGATCGCACTTGGCATTAATCACATCGATACGAGCGACTTCTACGGACCTCACATCACAAATCAGATTATCCGACAAGCGCTGCATCCCTACCCCGAAGATTTAGTGATTGTAACCAAGGTGGGAGCGCGTCGTCCTGAAGATGGATCATGGGTTCCCGCAATTTCGCAGCAGAATCTGACCGAGGCGATTCATGACAACCTGCGTAATCTCGGACTTGATGCGATCGATGTCGTCAATCTCCGCTTGATGGGTGATGGTCACGGAACATCGGAGGGTTCTCTCGCCGAGCCGCTAACGACCTTAGCCGAACTTAAGAAGCAGGGATTAATTCGTCACCTCGGTTTGAGCAATGTCACGCCTACACAGTTAGCAGAGGCGCAAACGATCACGGAGATTGTCTGTGTGCAGAACCAGTACAACGTAGCACACCGGGAAGATGATGCTTTCATCGACGATCTCGCACAGCAGGGCATCGCTTATGTGCCGTTCTTCCCGCTGGGTGGGTTCACGCCGCTACAATCCTCGGTACTTGAAAGCACCGCCAAGTCTTTAAACGCGACACCGATGCAAGTAGCGCTGGCATGGTTGCTTCAGCGCTCCCCCAATATCTTGCTGATTCCCGGCACGTCATCGGTTGAGCATTTACGTGAGAATGTCAAAGCTGCGGCGCTGCAACTTCCGCAGCAAACGGTGGCTGACCTGAACGCGATCGCGGCAAAACTGCTGGCAGATCGCTTGAGTTAATACTTTGAGCTTTGACACAAACTGCTTGAGTGCGACACGTTCCCTCGAAACTTCTCATCCTCTGAGTCCGCATCCCCGGCAAATATACTTACATAGGCTCAAAAGCCTATCATTACAGGAGTTTTAATTGTTGAGTAAATATTATGTACCCAGATCTAAGCAATAGCCGTTTTGGTGCTGACGCAGAAAATTGTAGATTCAATCTATGAGTGCGATTGCGCAGAGCGCAGACGCCAAGGGCGTATCGCTTTGGGGCATCAATCCACTACATGGCTACACAAATTTCACTCAACAATTAAAACCATTATGATAATAAGGTTTTGAATTTATGTAAGTATATTTGCTGGGGAAACTTCAGCTTAAATTTTTGCATTTTCCCAACTTAGGGTCATAAGTTGGTATTTGAGTTCTATCAAGATCGGTGAGCATCACTGTAACAGTAGTTGCAATCATGCTCACCTCTTGCTCATAAAATGCCCTGTATTGCTTTAATGTTATTTCCCTCGTAAAAAGCATACAAAATGAATGTGCTTTGAGACAAGTATGACGTTCCATTTTATATGCGAGATAACGGTCATTATCGCATACACAAAATTTTGTGATCAGATGAGCTTTTGTCACTCTCGCAGGAGTATAATTAAGGGCGAGCCGTAAGCGGCAAGCCCCCTTGTCAATTCTCAGATTTCCAGATCACCAGTAACTCAAGTGCAACTTGGATAGCACAGACCACCGCTAAAAAGCCAATTAACTGAACAGGTAACAAATTGATACCAAACAAATTAGGAGCAAGTGCAAGAATTACAGATCCCAATCGACCCATCATCTGAATGACACTGTTCGGCTTTGTTCTGGCAGTGAGAGTAATCAGGTGAAGCACACCCAACGCCAGCAGAGAGAAGGCAACGTTACCGCAGACAAGCCATTGGTTTGCAGATGGCAACATTTTGCTTTGATCGCTCAAAACAAGATGCTGTACTCCCACAGCTGTTCCCGTGATGCCAATGACCAACAACAGATGGGTGTAGAGCCAAACTTGGTACAGTCCCACTCGACCAGTGTTACGGGTAGTCAGAATTACCGAGCCATCGCTATTATCAAAGTATATCCACCAAAAACTAAACGCAATACACAGCCCAAATACCGCCGCGATCGCAGACGGCAGGCTCCACCTTTCCCGAGCCACTCCCTGAATCACCTCTACAACCGACTCGCCTATTACAATCAGGGTAAACTGCCCAAACCGCTCCGATAGGTGAGATGCATTTGGCGCTATTTCCGCGTGCAACTTCCCAGCAGACAAGGGTGTGGCAAAATCTATCACAAGTCCCACGAACCAAAGCCCGAAACGTAGGGGAGTGGGCACAAACGCGGACACCAACCAGATCAGAGCAGCGAGTCCAAAGCCGCAGGCATAGCGAGTCGTTAGGGAACGGGCTTCAGGGATGGGTCGGATGGAGCGTGCATATTTTGCTACAAGCACCATGCGACCTGCCGCATAGGCAAGGCCAAAGCCAGCCGAACTCCCACCCCAGGCATTATGTACGTTCGCTGCCAGAGTTACCGCTGCCAGTAATTGCAAGACTGTTAGCAGACGATGCCCTAAATTGTTGATCTCAAAACGATTGTTGTAGTAAATAGTGCCAATCCAAGACCACCAGATAGGTACAAACAGCACAACAAAGCCGAGAAAACCGAGCCAAGAAATGTTGCGATTGAGAGCTTGGGCTAACTCAGCAACGGCAGCTACGAAAACCAAGTCATAGAAGAGTTCTAGCTGCGTTGCGTGCCGTTCCTCTTCGTCTTGGTTAATTCGTAGTCGGGGAGGCTTCCACCAACGTTTCACCTGACCAAAATAATTAAA
>CAZZYE010000386.1:0-7142 GCA_964658145.1 uncultured Stigonema sp. | reverse complement strand
CCCTGTTAAGAGTTCCCTCTGAAGAATTACGAATTACGAATTAGTAATTATTTGGTCATGCGATCGGTGTATAACACGACTTTAATCTACCGAATTTTCCAAGTCAATTCCGGAATTTTCTTTAATTCTTTTGGCAGTTTTTTCTAATTCATCGATTAGTATCCTGTTTTGATGACTGCGTAAGCCGTACAGTCTGGCAGAGAAAACAGTAATGACTTCCAAGACATCTTCAGCAAGATCTTCTTCAGGACTTGTTTCCATTGAACGATTAATAATAATGACTTCAGTCTGAAACATTTCACATAAACTGAAAATCATCTCTGCACCAAAGCGCATTAATCGATCTTTATGAGTGATAACTAGACGGCGTATTTCTCCAGATACAATCAGATTCAGGAGTTTCAATAAGCCTTTCTTACTATAATTTATTCCAGAGCCAAGGTCTTTAATCACCTCATAATCCCAACCATGTTGCTCACAATAAGCGGATAATACCGCAACTTGACGCTCTAGGTCGGCTTTTTGAGGACGAGTACTAACACGGGCGTAGCAGATAGTCTTACCTTGTGGCTCTTTTCTGTTGAGTAACTTGGCAACGTCGTAACGGCGATGACCCCCTTCCGTACGTTCTGATTGAATCTTTCCTTCTTCTTCCCAACGTCTCAAGGTATCGGCAGAGACGCCAAGTAATTTAGCGGCTTCGTTGATAGAAATTTTTGGCATAATATCATTTTATATAGCTATGCCTAGAATAACCAAAATTTCTATTGTGCAGTTAAAACCCCATACAAAATAATTATGAATTTTTATAAAAAATACAGCCTGTTTCAGAAATCCTGGGAACTCTTAGTGAAGTGATATATTAGATAAATATTGCCCTTATGGGCAAAAGATATGAAAAGTCAAGATTTCTGTAATCAGCGTCAGGCACATAAAATATTTAATTTTGCAGCATCTGTCTTAGCAACCTTAGCGCTGGCTGGCGGTATTCATTCTGCCAGTGCTACTCCTACCAAAACCAATACTGCAAAACAAATCACCTTGGCGTCAGTCCAAGTGGAAGAAACTAAACCAGTAACAATTGCTCAGATCCCAACACAGCAAGCTAGTGCTTGGGGAGTTGTCCCGATAGTTATTGTCGGCGGTCTAGTCATTTTTGTCCCCCTGTTCTTTGGCGGACTAGTGGTGATCGGCGAACGTGAAGTTGGTATTGTTGTTAAAAAGTTTACCATTTCTGGACGGGGACTGCCAGCCGGAAGATTGATTGCTCTCAACGGTGAAGCAGGCTTGCAGGCTGATACCCTTGCTCCTGGTTGGCACTGGGGTCATTGGCCTTGGCAGTACTCAGTACGCAAAGAAACAGTCGTTGTTGTCCCCCAAGGTGAAATCGCCTTGCTTGTGGCGGCAGATGGCGCATCCAATCCGCCAGAGCGGATATTGGGCAAAATTGTAGATTGCGACAATTTCCAAGATGCGCGAAAATTCCTGACCCAAGGTGGGGAAAAAGGTCGGCAAATGGGTTTCCTGACCGCTGGTACTTACCGGATCAACACCGCCTTATTTAAGATTATTATGGCGGGAAATGCCAGTACCCACGGCATGAATCCTGAACAGTTGCAGGTGTATACCGTTGCTTCCGAAAAAGTTGGTATAGTCACAACCCTGGATGGGATGCCAATTCCCGGTGGTGAAATCGCAGGTCCAATAATTAACGGACACGATAACTTCCAGAGTGGGCAGAAATTCATTGATGGCTGTGGACGACGTGGCTTACAAGAGCAGATTCTCCTTTCTGGTTCTTGGAACTTGAACCCTTGGTTTGTCCAGGTTGAGCAAGTACCAATGACGGCAATTCCCATTGGGTATGTAGGCGTGGTGATTTCTTTCGTGGGTAAGGCACATGAAGATGTCAGCGGCGCCGCCTTTACTCACGGTAATTTAGTGAATACTGGGCATAAGGGTGTGTGGATTGAACCACTTTACCCTGGTAAACACCCCCTCAACACCCGCGTGATGAAAATTGAATTGGTGCCAACGACCAACATTGTTTTAAACTGGTCAGGTCGCACCGAACGCCACAGCTATGATGCTCAACTATCTTCCTTGACGGTACGTTCTAGAGACGGATTTGCCTTCGATTTGGAAGTGGCGCAAATTATTCACGTAGGTGCTTTGGATGCTCCAAAGGTGATTTCCCGCGTTGGTGCGATGCAGAATTTAGTAGACCATGTGTTAGAACCTACCATCGGGAATTATTTCCGCAACTCAGCTCAAGAGTGTACTGTACTAGATTTTCTCAGCGCTCGTAGCGAACGGCAAGTTGAAGCTGCTGAGTTTATTAGAACGGCGCTGCGGGCTTATGATGTGCAAGCGATTGATACCCTGATTGGCGATATTCAGCCGCCGGCAACACTGATGCAAACCCAGACAGACCGGAAAATTGCCGAGGAGCAACGCAAAACTTTTGAAGTCCAGCAGATGGCGCAAACGCAACGCCAACAACTTGTCCGGGAGACGGCTTTGGCAGAGATCCAGCAAGACATGGTGAAGTCAGAACAGGGTGTGAAGATTGCTGAACTCAAGGCTAAGGCTGACATCCAGCAAGAAACGGTGAAGTCCGAGCAAGGCGTGAAGATTGCCGAACTCAAAGCGAATGCCAAAGTCAAAGAAATGACAGGTGAAGCCGAGTCTATCCGCTTAAGAGCGTCTGCAGAAGCGGAATCTGTGCGCCTAAGAGCCATTGGTGAAGCCGAGTCTGTTCGCCTCAAAGGTAATGCGGAAGCAGAAGCCATCCGCGCTACAGGTAATGCGAAAGCAGAAGCCTATGGTGCTGGTGTGGAAGCTTTGGGTTCACAAGGTTATACAGCAATGCAGATGATGCAGATTATCGGTGATGGTAAGGTTCGTCTCATTCCAGATGTGCTAGTTGGTGGAAATAACGGCAGCACCAACGGTTTGGTAGATGGGCTACTGTCGATGATTTTGTGGAATCAAACTGCTAAGCAAGGTGAAACTCTACTACCTTTACAGCCAAAACAGCAAGTTGCTACACCACAACCAACTTCGGTAAATGGTAGTCAGCCTGTTGTTGATTTTCCGTTGGATAATAAAATCGGTTAGTAGTCCACAAACACAGCCACAAGCTCACCCAATGCGATGATCGCCCATATCCCAAGAAGCCCGGGTTCGTAAAAGTTACCGGGCTTCTGATTAGGACTGCTATATCTGGACGCGCCATCATGTATCTTGAGGAGCTAACAACACTTCAACCCACTGTTTATCTGCCTCCGACAGTGCAGGAGATGGGACAGGCTGGTGATAATCGACCCGTGTCCTATAGCGGGCACGCTCATACACGCCATTAAATATCTCCTGTAAGGGTACTGAAGGCTCTGGATCGTTGAGTTTCAAGGGTACTGGGAAACTGGGTAGCTCTTGTTGCAGGACAACCCTATAGAGATCGGCTGCTGGGCGTTGATGAGATCGACTAACTAAGATTCGATATGCGGCTGATCGCATTCCCAAAATTGCCATCGGCTTATTCCCGCGCAACAAATCCAGTTCCACCAGATGGGTAGCACTGCTCAGAATTGCCCGTCGCTTTTTCTCATAAGCTGTTCGACCTTCCCCGGCTCGCTTGTTCTTCGGAGATAATAATTCAATGACGGTAATCACCTCATCCGTAACCACCTCTCGCACTTCCAAATAGCGTTCTTTGACTTCAAAAGGCATGGGTACGGTAACTCGCTCAGGACGAGACTGAGTGGCTACTGACCTATCCTCCTCAAGTCGTTGTGGTGTCACATCAGATTGACCGGAGAACACAATCGCGTCTGGAATGCCAATCAGTAAGCCATCCTCACTATCATCGCTTTGATAAGTCCTAGTTTCAACTTCCACATAATACTGTGGACTAAGTTGCGGCTCAATTGTATCGGCGATCGCCACCATCAGTCGGCTATGAAACGACGACCAAAAAGCAGGCTGCTCCAAATACGGGTCCATGCCTGGAAATGGTGAGGGCATTGGTCAGACTTCCATCACAAAGCGCGTTTTTTTCATATTGTACCGCCAGATCCGGTTTCATTAAGGCGAAACCTACAAAACTATTACCTCTTGACCAAAGCAAATCTAAAGCATAACATCTAATTAAACATATCATAAAGTGCTTTATTAGATTTTATGGAAACTCGGATCAATCTTGAAGATATTCAAACCCTTACTGACTTTAAGCGAAACGCCAAAGAGTACGTAGAGCGGATAAAAGCAACAAAGTCCCCGCTTGTGCTAACCGTCAACGGGAAAGCTGAAGTTGTAGTACATGAAGCACGAGCGTTCCAAGAAATGATGGATCGGCTTGAGTGTGTCGAAGAAGAACTTCGGACACTAAAGTTAGAAGCACTGCGACGTGATATAGCTGTTGGAATAGAGCAGCTTGAGAATGGTCAATATACTGAATACGATCAAGAGTCTTTATCGGCTTTGTTTGTAGACATTAAAGCCAAAGGACGGAAAAGATTGGCGACTAATGACGCCCTATGAGCAGATATAGGCTTTCTGCTCAAGCAATACAAGACATTTGGAACTACATTGCTCAAAACAGTCAACAAGCTGCTGACAATCTTTTTGACAAGCTGCGAGAAAAGTTTTCAGTGCTGGCAAAGTTTCCTGATATGGGACGGTTGCGTCCTAACTTAGCTTCTTATCTACGGACTTTTCCAGTAGGAAGCTAGATCATTTTTTACCGTCCTATAGAGGAGGGAATTGAAATCGTGCCTGTTGTTCAAGGATCGCGAGACATAGAGCAAATCTTCCAAGTCGCAGAAGATACCGAATCAAAAGAAACACAGGAATAAGCCACAGCAACCAGCACTCTTTCCCTTGCGGTGAAATGCTAATACAAGAACGTTATCGCTTACTCAAACAGATTGGTCAATTCAGATTTTGTAAAACCTTCCTTGCTGTGGATGAGAGCGTATCTCCGAAAGTTCCTTGTGTCGTTCAACAATGGCTGCAAAATCAAACATCATTCGTCTTTGAGCAAAAAGCACAACGGCTTGAGGAGTTAGGCAAACATCCACAAATTCCCGCAATACTTGCACATTTTCAGCAGGATCATCACTTTTACTTAGTGCAAGAGTTCATTGAGGGTAGTAACTTGGCTACCTTAGTGGAGGAGGTGGGAGCCTTCAGTGAAAGTCAGATTTGGCAACTTTTAGAGGATTTGTTGCCGGTTCTCAAGTTTATTGGCGATCGCAACGTCATTCACTGCGATATTAAACCCGAAAATATCATCCTCAAATCCCCCCTTAGTGAGAGAAGGTTAGGCGGGGATATGGTCTTGGTTAATTTTGGGCATTTTTCAATTTCTAATAGGGATTTTGACCCAAGAGACTATATTCTACAGCAATTTACAGATAAGTATAATGACAAGAGCGTTGGTAGTCCAGAATATGCCGCTCCTGAGCAAGTACAGGGAAAACCCGTTTTTGCAAGTGACCTTTATAGCTTGGGTGTGACTTGCATTTACTTACTCACCCAGATTCCTCCTTTTGATTTATTTGATGTAGCTAATAATTGTTGGGTTTGGCAACAGTACCTCACAACAAAAGTCAGCTTCATGCTGGGTAAAATCCTTGACAAGCTGCTACAACATGATGTAAGTAATCGCTTTCAATCCGCCGATGAAGTCATGCAAGTAATGGGCATCTTATCTGAGGCGGAGCCTCTTGAAGGTATTCCCAGTCAGAGACTGGGAACGAGAAATTGCTCCTGGCAATGCATACAGATGACAGGACATTCTGGTGTATTAAGTAGCGTGAATTCAATTGCCCTCAGCTGTGACGGTCATACTTTAGCCAGTGGTCATGATGACAAAACGATTAGATTATGGGATTTAAATACAAAAAAAGTGCTACGCAGTTTCACTGGACATTCCCAAGCTGTAAGAGCGATCGCCTACAGTCCTAATGAAGAAATTTTGGCAACGGCTAGCGATGATAAAACTATTAAATTGTGGAACGTTAACACCTTCCAAGAAATATGCACCCTGTTTGGACACTCTCATGCAGTTAAATCAGTCACTTTTAGTTCTGATGGTAAGCTACTAGCTAGTGGCAGTTGGGATAAGACAGTTAAACTCTGGGATGTAAAGACGAGCCAAGAGATTTGCACACTGAGTGGACACCAATTACAAGTAAGTGCAGTGGCATTGAGCCAGATCCCCCCATCGGGGGGGATTCTTGCCAGTGCTAGTTTTGACAGAACTATTCGCTTATGGGAAGTTGATCAAGCTTTTGAGTGTGTAGGAGAACTCAAAAACCTCCGAAACTACAACTTTTCGAGCATCCTTTCAGGTCATACATGGGCGGTTTTGACAGTCGCCTTCAGTCCTGATGGGAAAATTCTAGCAAGTGGTAGCGATGATAACACTATTAAATTGTGGGAGGTAAACACTGGTCAGCTAATTTGCACACTTGTCGGTCATTCCTGGTCGGTAGTAGCAGTAACTTTTAGTACTGATGGGGAAATGCTGATCAGTGGAAGTAGGGACAAGACTGTCAAACTCTGGAGTGTTAGCACAAAAAAGGAGATTGCCACTCTCTCAGGTCATGTAGACTCAGTGTCTGCCGTTGGTGTTAGCCCTGATGCACAACAAATTGTTAGTGGCAGCAGGGATAAAACTATCAAACTCTGGGAGCTTGTACAACAGCAAGGGAATTAATTATCTCATGCTAAGCGCTACCTGTGAAGGTAACTTCAGGAAATTTCAACTGAGCTTCAGCCATTGGGCGGTTTCTACCTTCCTCTTGCCAGTAATTAATAACTTCTGTAGCTTTATTAAGTAACTCCACCCGATCTAGTTCATTAATCCAGTGTTTTGACTCTAGCTCCTTTTTTAACTCTTCCCAAGCATCATTCCTAGGCCAGAAAAAGTACTTAGTTAAAGGACTTGTGCCTTTGCCTACCACTTGATCTACAGCCAAAGCGACGTTCTCATCTAACCACAGAATCTTCAAAATAAACTTGGTCAATCGTACCTCTGGGGATACCATGGCTACACTCACTATCTTTGCGATCGCTTATTTTAACGCAATAACCTACCATCTGCACAAATTTTGGGAATGGGGAGTGGGGAGTGG
>CAZZYE010000385.1:0-7156 GCA_964658145.1 uncultured Stigonema sp. | reverse complement strand
TAATACTTATGTACTAAATGTGGCGATCGCCTTATGCCAGTTGCGTAAGTCCTGGTCTTCAACGACGCACAAGCGTTTTCCTTCAATACTGACCCCCTCTGCTATCTTAAGCGTTCCATAATTTTTCTTCTCCTTACGGACAAAGACAACTGGTAGCCCAACTTCCAGTGAAATTGCTGTTGCTAAAGGAACTCCTCCTAACTCCAACCCAGCAAGGACTTCGGTGTCTGCTGGAATCATCTTTGCCATTTCCAGACCCAATTGCTTCAGTAGTTTTGGCTCAGATTCAAACTGGTATTTATCAAAGTAATGATCGGACACTTGACCAGAACGTAGCCGAAACTCTCCCCTAAGGTACGAAACACGTACAATTTCTCTTGCTAATTCGTTACGATGCATTGTTACAACCATTGGTAGTTCACTTAACACAGTAATTTGACCATGCTAAGTACTGCTTTGCGTAAAATCGTAAGACAAGGGATTGCAGCTTGTTGCAGGATTTATCCTGCCATGATATAATACATTAAGTACGGCAGGACTCGTCGGAATTTACGCGTCGAAGGAAATCGCCAAACATTCTGGGATCACATTCATGTAAAATATCTAATAATTAGGTTTTCTAAGTATTTGATCTCGCTGATGGTCACGGAGCTTTTTTAACTTCTGATTGCTCAAAGAGATTGTTGAGTAGAATTAAGCCTTTTTCAATTTGTGCTATTTCCTCTGCCATCAGACTATCTAATAAGTCTGCAATATGAGTGCGAGTTTGTGTCTGGGCTTGCTCAAGATACTGTTTCCCCTCGTCTGTGAGATTTAAAACTACTTTTCGCCGCTCTTGAGGATGGTCTATGCGTTGTACAAAATTACGTTGTACTAGTCGCTCTGTAGCGGTAGATGCCGTAGCACAAGTCACACCAAGATGTTCCGCTAGGTCAGATAATGAAGCTCCTGGATTGCGTTGGAGAAATGCTAGCGATCGCAATTGTGGTATGGATAGAGATGCTGCACTATTTTCGCGCATATCCGCTCGAATAAACCGCATCACTAATGGAATGGTATCCATTACTCGATTGGCACATTCTTGAGACGGTGTATCCAATTCCATGGGCTAGTTTTTCTCCTATTTACATTGCCACCTGTGGATAAAGTTTGCCACAGATGAAGGTCAAGTCTATTAATGTTAGCAAGAGAATTGTACAATCCAATGTAAATAACTATGAGTTTCATTAAATTAACCAATGAGTTGGCTCTAGGCATTTCCATCATATGGAGATAAAAATTATGCCTCTGAAAGTCAGGGCTATTTCATTCTACACTCTTTGCCTTGAACTCAAGTTCAAGGCTCAAAGGTCAAGTCCGTTGAAACGGACTAAATTGGGTAAAATTGCAGTCGGCTTAAGCCGACTTCAGCTATTAGCCTAGGAATTTATTCCTAGGCGAGTGGGTTGAGATATCAGCAATGTTATAGCCCTGTCTGAAAGTAGAAGTCATTTTTGAAATTCTTGTGTGTTAAGCATTTGCTGCTTGTGTTTGGCATCTAGGAACAGCTATGCTACTTTTTAGTCAAGTTAAGCAACCATTAAATGAGCTACGTTCAAGAACTTAGATCGCTAGTTGGCCGTCGTCCCCTCATCATTCCCGGAGCTGCTGTACTGATTGTTGATGAACACAATCGTCTGCTGCTTCAACACCGCAAGGATAATCAACAGTGGGGACTGATAGGTGGCAGCATGGAGGTTGGCGAGTCCTTAGAGGAGACTGCTAGGCGTGAAGTTTTTGAAGAAACAGGCTTAGAGCTTGAGGAGTTAGAGTGGTTCGGCTTGTTTTCCGGACAAGAACTTATTTATGAATGTCCTAATGGAGACGTTGTAGTTAATGTAGTGGCAGTTTACACAGCACGACGGTTCGCAGGAAAACTGAAGCCAGACGAGGAGGAGGCGCATGAGGTATGTTTCTTCCAGTGGAAGGAGCTGCCTAAGGATTTGAGTCCACCTGATAGACCAGTTATAGAGCAGTATCTTCGTAGTTTAGACCGTAACAACGTAGGCTAACACACTTGTTGTTACGGATGAGCGCTTAATTTTGGCAGTGCTTTCAAAGTAATCTTCCACCGCTTAAGTTGAAGTTTTAAATATTAATTATACTTGTTTATCTTCCTTACTCAATCAAGTGTGATGAGATTACGAAGAGCTAATCCAAACGATATTGACTTCATCCTCACTCAGGAAGCCAGGGATGAGTTCAAAGACTTTATCCTACGCTGGAGCCAAGACGAACACAGCAGGAACTTGCACTCTGAAGACAAGTGTTACTTCATGATTGAGAATGGTTCAGGAGAAACGAGTGGCTACGCTATATTGTCTGGCTTCAAATCACCAAACCGTAGTATTGAGTTAACTCGACTCATCATTGCTGAACCAGGATTAGGATACGGCTAGCATGTATTGCCTATTATCATTAAAAAGGTTTTTGAAGAATATAATGCTCATCGTTTTTGGTTAGATGTTTTTGAAGACAACCGACGTGCCAGACATGTTTATCAGTTGGTCGGCTTTAAGGAGGAAGGAATTTTGAGAGAAGCTATCAGGCAAGCAAACAAGTATTCTTCGTTAGTAGTTATGTCTATACTTGAGAATGAATACTTCCATAAATGTTCATTTTTTGGCTGACAAATTACTAATTTGTAATTCGTAATTTATAGCGCTTCTCATCCGAATGAGGTACAGATTATCTGCGTCGAGGGTGCGCGCCAGTCGCTTCAAGTCGGCAGAGCCGTCCATCTGCGGTTTTAAAATTCTTAATGTACCGCACCCAATTGAAAACCGCTATATTTTAACGTTTGCGTACCAGAGTCAGTCCATCCGCGACAGGCAATAAACTTAGGTCTACGCGGTTGTCATAGTGAATTTTACTGTTTAAGTTCCGAATGGCTGTAGTAGCTGAGTCTTGTATCTCTGGTTGAGTAACACGTCCAGACCAAAGGACATTATCAATAGCAATTAATCCCCCTGGTCGAATTAACTGTAGCACGAGTTCATAGTACTGAGAGTAGCTTTCTTTATCGGCGTCGATAAAGGCAAAGTCAAAAGTTTCTGCCTGACCTTGTGCTAATAACTGCTCTAAGGTTTCCACTGCTGGAGCTAGCCTCAGGTCAATTTTATCTGCTACTTGTGCCTGCTGCCAATAGCGTTTGGCAATTGATGTAAATTCTTCACTAATATCACAGGCGATAATTTTACCGTCGGGTGGTATTGCTAAAGCAACACAAAGAGAACTATAACCTGTAAAAACCCCGACTTCCAGAGTTTTCTTTGCGCCAATAAGTTTCACTAATAACGCTAAAAACTGTCCTTGTTCAGGTGCAACCTGCATATTTGCCCTCTGATGACGTGCTGTTTCTTCTCGCAGATGAAACAGTATCTCTGGTTCGCGTAGAGAAACAGACAGAAGATATTCGTAGAGATGATTGGTTAGATTTAGGGTTTTGCTAGTAGACATACACTTGGCAATTTATCCTCAAAAAAAATACATAATTTAATAATATTTAAAAGAAAAGGACAAAGAGATAAACAGTAAGAACAGATCGGAGCAAATCGTGTGGCTGAGCTATATCTGAGTCTGGTAGTGTTAGAATTGCTTGGTACTCAAAAGCAGATTTTTCCGGTTTTAATGAAACGGCATGTAGCTTACAGACGCGGTTGTGTTCTCGAAGAAGCGGTTAGCAGGGCGGGCAAGTCCCAGATTTTCGCGCAGCGTCTTGCCCTCGTAGTCCTGGCGGAAAATCTCACGCCGTTGGAGTTCTGGCACAACCCTGTCTACGAAATCGTCCAGCCCTTCAGGAAGAAAAGGGAACATGACGTTGAAGCCGTCAGATCCTTCCTCGGTCAGCCATTGCTCCATGTCTGTTGCGATGGTTTGGGGCGTACCGACAAATGCCAGCCCGCCGTAACTGCCGACGCGTTGAGCTAGCTGTCGAATGGTCAGGTTCTCGCGTTGTCCAAGCGCTACCACTCGTTCTCGTCCGCTCTGACCGGCGTTAGTCTGTGGGATTTCTGGCAAGGGACCGTCTGGATCTAAGCCCGAAACGTCGTAGCCAAGTACGCTATTCAGGCTGGCGATCCCGCTGTCATAATGCACCAGGCTGTCCAAATGAGTACGCTTGGCGATCGCCGCTTCCACAGTTTCTCCCACAATCACCAAAGCACCAGGAAGAATTTTGATGCTTTCTGGGTCACGTCCAATCGCCCGCGCCCGTCTCTTAATGTCAGCAAAGAAGACCTTGCCTGCCTCAAGATTACCAGCAGGTGCAAACACGACTTCGGCGGTTTCGGCGGCTAATTGTCGTCCTGCATCGGACGCACCCGCCTGGACGATCACAGGCCAACCCTGCACAGGTCTAGCGATGTTCAAGGGCCCCCGCACCGAAAGATGCTTTCCCTGATGAGCCAGAACGTGAATTTTTGCGGGATCGAAATAAATCCCTGATTCCACGTCCCGGATGAACGCATCGTCAGCGAAGGAATCCCAAAGACCCGTGACGACATCATAGAATTCCCTAGCTCGCACGTAGCGTTCGTCATGCTCAACTTCCTCGAACAAGCCGAAGTTAAGCGCTGCGTCTGGATTGGCTGTGGTGACAATGTTCCAGCCTGCGCGACCGCCACTGATATGGTCGAGAGACGCGAAGCGGCGAGCGATGTGGTAAGGTTCGTCATAGGTCGTGGAAGCGGTGGCTATTAGCCCGATTCGTTCGGTGACGCTTGCGAGGGCAGAAAGCAGGGTGAAAGGCTCGAACGAGGTGACGGTGTGGCTGCGCTTCAGCGCGTTGATCGGCATATTGAGTACCGCTAAGTGATCGGCCATGAAGAATGCGTCGAACTTGCCCTGCTCTAGTTTCTGGATAAATCTTTTCAGCGCCAGGAAGTTGAAATTGGCATCAGGCAAAGCTCCAGGATAGCGCCAAGCGCCTGTATGTATGCTTACAGGACGCATGAACGCGCCCAGTTTCAATTGCTTCTTACCGCTCATGAGCCGCTCCGTAGGTATGGTCTTATTAATGATTAAACACCCAAATTAACTTTGATCGGGGCGCGGCAGTTGGCGCAGTTTATGAGCAGTATCCAATTCACTATTATTTTTTCTGCCATATCCCCAACCCAAGATGCGACGGTATTCACCCATGATGCCACTTTCAATTAAATCATCCTCATTAACTGTAACGTCAGTATGAGATTCAGGTGCAACATAGAGTGCATCTGCCGGACAATATGCCTCACACATGAAACAAGTTTGACAGTCTTCCTTTCGGGCAATCACGGGTGGTTGGTTGGGTACGGACTCAAAGACATTGGTCGGACAAACTTGGACGCACACATTGCAATTGATACAGAGTTTATGGCTGACAAGCTCGATCATGATACTGCTCCTGCTACAAATTTGATACAGAGGGTGTGGTTTGAGTGGTTAGTACTGGTGGTGTAGCGTAGACGCTTTGCGGCTTGTCGCCAGACATCGCATCCGTTATCCAATCACGCCTCACCCAAAGCTTTTCTAAGCCGCCGGTTGCTTGATAATAACGCTGATTTGGATCTGTTTGGGGATAGTCCACGCGAATATGTTCGCTGCGCGTTTCCGTGCGATGTAAAGCGCTAAAATATGCCCATCGCGCTACAGCCGTGAGAGCCGCCGCTCGACGAGAAAACTCCACATCGCGCACTGTATCTTGTTTCGGGTTCGCTTGTACCTGCTGCCACAGCGTTTCTAATTCGGCAAGGGAATCCAAAAGTCCCTGCTCACAACGCAAGTAATTCTTCTCTAACGGGAACATCTGTGCTTGTACACCGCGCACAATCGCCTCGCTATCGAATGTTTCGGAAGCGGAGTCTGGACTCCGCAATCCGGCTTGACCAGCAGGACGCACAACCCGTTCATGGGCATGAGCGCCCAGACTCAGAGCAAAGGCAGCTGCTCCAACTCCTGCCCATTGTCCTGTGGAGATTGCCCAGGCGGCATTGGGACCACCACCTCCAGAAGCTAAACCGGCTAAAAACTCCCGCGATGCAGCATCACCAGCGGCGTAGAGTCCTGGAACCTTTGTACCGCAACTATCATTCACAATCCGAATTCCACCTGTACCACGGACTGTACCTTCTAAAACCAGTGTTACAGGCACTCGTTCTGTATAGGGATCAATGCCAGCTTTTTTATACGGTAGAAAAGCGATGAAATGAGACTTTTCAATCACTGCCTTGACTTCAGGTGTGGCGCGATCCAAACGGGCATAAACGGAGCCTTTCAGGAGGGCATTGGGGAGGAAGGATGGATCGCGACGACCATTGATATAGCCACCAAGATCATTGCCTGCTTCCGAGGTGTAACTAGCCCAACCAAAGGGAACACCTCGTGTCACTGTGGCATTGAAAGCGGTGGAGATGGCATAGTGATTAGAAGCTTCCATACTGGAGAGTTCGCCGCCGGCTTCCACTGCCATCAGCAGTCCATCACCTGTATTGGTATTGCAACCTAATGCTTTACTCAAGAATGCACAACCGCCATTCGCCAGAACTACTGCACCAGCGCGAACGGTATAGGTACGATGATTTTGCCGCTGCACACCTCTTGCTCCAGCCACTGAGCCGTCGTCAGCCAATAAAAGCTCTAGAGCAGGACTTTGGTCGAGAATCTGAACACCAGCACGCAAGAGGGTTTTGCGAAGTATCCGCATATATTCAGGACCATAATAACTTTGGCGCACGGATTCCCCATTTTCTTTGGGGAAACGATAGCCCCAATCTTCCACTAGTGGCAAACTGAGCCAAGTTTTTTCGATAACACGCTCGATCCAACGCAAGTTAGCTAGGTTTTTTCCTGAGCTATAACGCTCCCATAAAACTTTGTCCCAATTCTCAGGAGTTGGAGCCATGATGCCATTGCCACTAGCAGCAGCAGCACCGCTTGTACCCAGAAAACCTTTATCAACAATGATGACGAGGACACCTTGGGATGCGGCTGCCCATGCTGCCCATGCGGCGGCAGGACCACCACCAATTACCAGCACGTCAGCAGTTAATTGTAGTTCATTTTCGCTATGGACTGTTAGCAATTCCTTGTCCTCCTTTTTGGCAGTCAACTTCATTCTTTGCCACTGTTGACTGCT
>CAZZYE010000384.1:5169-7159 GCA_964658145.1 uncultured Stigonema sp. | reverse complement strand
CAACACGCAGTATCGAACAAAGCGACATTCATCCTCATCGAACCCTACTCAACGGCAACCAAGTCCATCGGGTTTATTTGGATGAGTTGGGGGATATTTGCGACTTACCTTTATGGGTAGCACTGATGGTATTAACCACAGTAGATGAAGATCAAGCACCAGAACAAGCAAGGTATTTGTTAACCAGAACTCGTCAAGAAGTACCATCGACCTCAAGTCGCGCCATAATAGAAATGCTGACGACGATCATGGTGTACAAGTTTGAACAATTGAGCCAAAGGGAGGTAGAGTCTATGCTAGGAATAACACTACAGCAAACGCGAGTGTACCGGGAAATTAAGGAAGAAGGACGACACGAAGAAGCAGCTAACCTGATTATTAGACAGATAACTAAGCGGATTGGGCAGAAACTCTCTGATGAAATATTAGCGCAAATTTCTGGTTTACCATTGCCTGTTCTCGAAGATTTGAGCGAAGCACTGTTAGATTTTACGAGTTTGGCTGATTTACAAGCTTGGTTAGATGATGTCTAATAAGTGAGAAAGTTCGCGTTACGCGATCCTGTTGAGTTTTTAAACTGAGCAGTATTGATGCGTGGTGTAAGTAGGTCGGCATAAATAAATGTAACTAGATAACAGAATCTATATAACAGAATGTAAAGACATTAAAAATCTTTGCGATTGCTTCGCTCCACGTTGTTTCGCTCGCGGCGGACATAGTTTGGTTTTTTCTTACGACCTACTTAATAATATAGTTATTAATAGTCGATTGTTCTACTATCTACTAACCACTAACTACTAACAACTATCTATAATACTTGTGGCTACTGTAACTGTTGATGCTATTCTTGATCGTGCCCTTTTGGGGTATGATTTGTCTCCCCAAGAGGGAGTGTTATTATTAAAACAGACTGACAAGAGTGCGATCGCTGCCATTCGCGCCACAGCTGACAAACTGCGTCAACAGCAAGTGGGCGATTTTGTTACCTACGTAATTAACCGTAATATTAATTTTACCAATATTTGTGAGCAGCATTGTAGTTTCTGCGCCTTCCGGCGAGATGAAGGAGATACAGGTGCTTACTGGTTAGATTGGGTGCAAATTTTGGCAAAGGTAAAAGATGCCATGCAGCGGGGTGCAACGGAAATCTGTATGCAAGGGGGATTGAACCTACAAGCAAAAATAAACGGCAAATCTTTGCCTTATTACCTAAAGCTAGTAGAAACTATCAAGCAGGAATTTCCCCAACTGCATCTACACGCTTTTTCTCCTCAAGAAGTGCAGTTTATAGCAAGAGAAGATGGACTTGAGTTGAGTCATGTTATTGATGCCTTGTGTAATGCTGGCGTTGGTTCAATGCCAGGAACAGCAGCTGAAGTATTGGACGATGAAGTGCGACGTATTCTTTGTCCAGAGAAAACTGACACGGCGACTTGGCTGTCAATTGTGAGTACAGCTCATAAATTAGGTTTGCACACCACCAGCACAATGCTGTCGGGACATATTGAGACGCCAGAACAACAGATCAAGCATTTGGAAAAATTGCGATCGCTTCAACAAACTGCCATCCATCGAGAATATCCTGGTCGGATTACTGAGTTTATTTTATTACCTTTCGTCGGTCAAGAAGCACCCAAACCCTTACGCCACCGTGTGGGACGAGATCAACCTGTTTTAGCAGATGCACTGCTACTAACCGCTGTGGCGCGGATTTACTTAGGAAATTGGATTCCTAACCATCAGCCCAGTTGGGTAAAACTAGGGCTTTTAGGTGCAAAAGAAGCCTTAGTTTGGGGCTGCAATGACATTGGCGGCACACTGATGGAAGAACACATCACGACAATGGCAGGTGCTTTAGGTGGTACATGCATGGAAGTAGAAACCTTGCAAGCTGCTATTAATTCGATAGGAAGACCTTATCAACAAAGGGATACTCTTTATCGTTATATATGGGGAATAGGGAATGTGGAGTAGGGAGTGGGGGTAATTT
>CAZZYE010000384.1:0-5159 GCA_964658145.1 uncultured Stigonema sp. | reverse complement strand
TACTCCCTACTCCCCATTCTAGTGATCCCTGCGATACCAATACAGGATACGATGGACGTTGATTTACGTATCGTTTCACTTATATGTTTATGAAGCGTTATTGGTCACGTCTACTTGCCCTGGTTTTAGTTTTAGTCATTGGAGTGATAGGCTGTTCTAACAGTCCGGATGGTTTAACAGGGGATTATCGACAAGACACCTTAAGTGTAGTCAATACCTTGAGAACTGCTCTAGAGCAACCAGAAGATTCACAAAACAAAGGTGTAGCTCGATCGCAAGCACGTCAAAAAATTAATGACTTTGCCGCACGCTACCAACGGAATAGCTCTGTTTCTGGTCTAAATTCCTTCACAACTATGCGAACAGCCCTCAACTCTCTAGCTGGACACTATAGTTCTTACCCAAATCGTCCTGTGCCACAAAAGCTTAAGACTCGTCTACAGCAAGAATTTGAGCAGGTAGAGGCAGCTCTAAAGCGTGGCGCTTAACTATCTGCTTTTTAAAGTCAAGAGTCAAAAGTTTTGACTCTTGACGACTTGCTGACTTAAGTACGCTACGAGCATTTAAATGACATAGACTAGACAGTGGAAATACTAGGCAAGGTTTGATTTTGAATTTTAAATTTTGAATTGCTTAAAGGAACTTTATATCACCCGGAGATACTTCTTAACAAAATTCTGCAACAGAAAGAGGGGTTTGGGAGTCTTTAAGTGTAGGCTGCAAACCCCTATTACTCAACTATGGATTTAATACACATCTCCCTAAGTCGTATGAGTTGGGGTAGATGATTGTTTTATGCTTCTACTTGTACGTATGTCAAACTGTCTCTTGAATGTTGCAAAACCAATGCTCTTTTGGCGACGCTTGTTGTCTGTCATTTTCACCACCAGTCTGCTTCTTCCCTACTTGCGGAGTCAACCAGCAGAGGCGCAAGTAACCGAGTATTGCCAGTTATCACCTGCGGCAGCGCAAGAAAAGGAAAACTTACGTTTGTCAGCATTTAGAGGCAATCAAGAAGCGGTTGCCAGCTACCAACAATTGCAGCGACAACACGCACAAGCTGTGCAGGAATGCCGCAATCATACTTGGCCACAAGTACAAGCAATCTGGTTGCGCTTGTATCCCTGTGATGCACAGCCGGGGATAATTGATCAAATTATGGATCGGATTGTCAACCGAGGCTACAACCAAGTTTATTTGGAAGCGTTCTCCGACGGGCAGGTGCTGTTGCCTGCGAAGAGTAACCCTACGGTTTGGCCTTCTGTGATTCGCACACCCGGTTCAGAAAATGTTGACCTGCTGGCGACAGCAATTCAAAAAGGGCGGGAACGCGGTCTGAAGGTTTACGCCTGGTTGTTTACCACAAATTTTGGCTACACCTACGCCCTGCGTCCAGACAGGGAAGCGGCGATCGCTCGCAATGGCAAGGGTCAGACAAGCTTATATGTTGTAGATAATGGCAGTCAACTATTTATTGACCCTTATAACTTGCAAGCAAAACGTGATTACTACCAAATGTTACAGGAGGTATTGCGCCGTCGTCCTGACGGAGTATTATTTGACTATATACGCTATCCGCGACAGGCTGGCAGTGATTCCCTAGTCACGAAAGTTACAGATTTATGGCTGTATAGTGAAGCTACCCAACAAGCTTTATTTCGACGGGCGCTAAATTACAAAGGACTGGAATTCATCCGGCGCTTTTTAACTAAGGGATACGTCACAGCAGGAGATATAGCTCAAGTCGATCAAATGTATCCTCAAGAAGGAGAACCGCTGTGGCAGGGTCGAATTTTACCAGCACAGCAAAAGTCCATTCTTCCTCCAACCGTAAGACAACCGCAATTACAATTTGAGTTGTGGCAACTTGCAGTCGCCCACGCGATGCAAGGTATCTTGGATTTTGTAGCCTTAGCTGCTTATCCAGCACAGCAGCTTGGAATTCCCGCGGGAGTAGTATTTTTCCCTGGTGGCAACCAAACGGTAGGTCAAGGATATGATTCCCGCTTACAACCTTGGGATAGATTCCCAAGTTCGCTACAGTGGAATCCCATGGCTTATGGAAAATGCGGTAATGTCAGTTGTATTGTAGCACAAGTACGGCAGGTGCTGGATACGGCAAAACCAGATACTCAGATAGTTCCAGCCCTAGCAGGTCAATGGGGAGAGTCCACAGATAATCGTCCATCTCTAGAATTGCAAATGCAGGCACTTCAGCAATTTGCACCGCAACTGAAGGGAGTTAGTCATTTTTCCTATTCTTGGCAATATCCCTCTCATGATAACGATCGCAAGTTCTGCCGCGTTCATTCGTAGGGGCGGGGTACCCCCGCCCTTACAGAAATAGCGGACAAACACACCCTTTAGGTACAATCGATTTAGGCGTGAGTTAATCCAAGTGTCCCATGACTGCACCAACAGAAATTCGTAAAAGGGCGATGGCGCTAGTTGAGCAATTGCCAGGAGAAAGCCTCACCAAAGCTGTTGAGTTCTTGGAAGCTTTGAGCCATGAAGCTAGTGAGGTAAGGGAATCTATTCCTGCTGAACCACAAGAAGAAGCTTTGCTGCAAATCATTCAAAGCCGATTGTCACCCGAAGACCAAACCCGACTAGCTTATTTACGTCAGCAGAACGAGACGGAAGAGATAACTGAGGCAGAGTATCAGGAGCTACTAGCCTATGTAGATCGTGTAGAGTGTCAAGATGCAGAAAGAGCAGAAGCTTTAATTCAACTAGCTAGAATCCGCAAAGTTGATCTAAAAACTTTGCTAAAA
Organism: uncultured Stigonema sp.; assembly: GCA_964658145.1. Lineage (GTDB taxonomy): Bacteria > Cyanobacteriota > Cyanobacteriia > Cyanobacteriales > Nostocaceae > Stigonema. The sequence goes on along the minus strand of CAZZYE010000384.1, from coordinate 2,385 downwards.
GAATTTTTGCCAATTAATAGAATGCCTCATGGCATCTGAACGAGTTACGGATGCAATGAGGCAAATTGTATCGGCACGAGCGCAAAATTACTGTGAGTATTGCCGCTCTTCAGGTGAATTTGCAACTGAAAGTTTTACAGTTGAACATATAAAACCCCGTCAAGCAGGTGGCGAAACCACCATTAAAAATTTAGCTTGGAGTTGCTTCGGCAAGTCAGAGTCTTTGGAGACAATCACCAAATCATTTGCTTTAGCGTAATCCCAGATAAGTAAATCATCAGTGTGGACGAGTGCCAAGGTTTTGACGTGCGCACTCGCGGGATACAAATCTAAAATCTGGGGAATGATCCGGTCAGAGAGGTTTTCGTCCAAAAGCAGTTTCACCGGAATACTACGAATAACTTTTTCTCACGATCAGCAGCGAAGGCAAGACAGGCTTTAACATCTTCAGAGGAGAGTTATGAAAAGTCTTGCAGGATTTCTTCTTCTGTCATCCCACCTGCGAGGTATTCTAAGATATCGTACACGGTGATTCGCATTCCCCGGATACAGGGCTTGCCACTGCGTTTACCAGGTTCGATCGTGATGATGTCGTGGTAATCCATAATTCTTCAGTAAGATTTACTTATGTCTATAGTAGCAAGAGGCGTTTCTTTGAACTCTGTGTATGGTTGAATTGACCGCGATTATTTTGTCCAAAAAACAAAAAAAGGCAGGTATAAAACCCGCCTATACAAGAATATTGATTTCAAATCAACAACCTAATTCCCAATTTCCGGTGCACTCAACGACACCACAGGCGCTTTTTGCTGTGCTAATGTGGGCACAGAATCACGCAACCGCGCTGTCAATTGTACAGTTGTAGCGTCGAACACCTGAGTCAACATCTTGGGATATAAACCAATGCCAATAATTGGCACTAACAAACAGGCGATGATAAAAATTTCACGAGGTTCTGCATCTATCAGTTTCTGATGAGCAACTAATTCCTTGTTTTCTTCACCGTAGAAAATTTCCCGCAACATTGACAGCAAATAAATTGGAGTGAGAATCACTCCAACTGCCATCAAGAAGACCACAATAAGTTTAAATGTGGGGTTATAGGCATCGCTGGTAGCAAAGCCCACAAACACCATCAACTCTGCTACGAAACCACTCATACCTGGTAACGCTAAAGACGCCATGGAACAGGTGGTCCACATAGCAAACATCTTACCCATTTTCTGACCGACACCGCCCATTTCATCCAACATCAGGGTGTGTGTCCGGTCATAAGTGGCTCCCACAAGGAAGAACAAACTCGCCCCAATCAAACCGTGGGAAACCATTTGCACCATTGCCCCATTCAAGCCCAAATCGGTGAAGGAAGCAATACCAATCGTCACAAAGCCCATGTGGGAAATTGAAGAGTAGGCGATTTTCCGCTTCAGGCTGCGCTGGGCAAAGGATGTGAGGGCAGCGTAGATGATATTAACTACCCCCAAAATTACCAACACCGGCGCAAAATAAGCGTGGGCATCGGGAAGCATTTGGGCATTCATCCGAATCAGCGCGTAACCGCCCATTTTCAACAGAATACCCGCCAGCAACATATGTACAGGTGCTGTTGCTTCTCCGTGGGCATCTGGTAGCCAGGTATGCAGTGGAAAGATCGGTAACTTAACGGCGTAAGCAATCAGGAAGCCAGCGTAAAGCAAAAGTTGGAGATTGAAGGCGTAATCTTTAAGGGCGAGCGATCGCATATCAAAAGTAACTGTATCGCCATAAAACGCCATCGCCAAGCCAGCCAGCAAAATAAACAGCGAACCGCCAGCAGTGTACAAAATAAACTTGGTTGCTGCGTATAGCCGCTTTTTGCCTCCCCAAATCGAAAGCAGAAAGTATACTGGTACTAGTTCCAGTTCCCACACCAGGAAAAACAGCAGCATGTCCTGGACTGCGAACACGGCGATTTGACCACCATACATCGCCAGCATCAAAAAGTAAAATAGCCTGGGCTTGAATGTCACAGGCCAAGCTGCTAACATCGCCAGCGTGGTAATGAATCCAGTCAAAATAATCAGGGGCATAGACAAGCCATCTGCCCCTACTGACCAATTTAAATCAAGCTGTGACACCCAGGGGTAACTCTCCACCATCTGCAAATTTGGGTTGGAGAAGTCGTACTGGCTAGAAAAAGCCCAAACAATTAGTGCAAAATCAATCAGCCCCACGATTAGGGAGTACCAGCGCACTGTTTTGCCGTCTTTATCTGGCAAGAAGGGAACCAACAGTGACGCCGCTATGGGTAACAGAATAATCGTCGTTAGCCAGGGAAAATTAGCCATGTTTGTTGTTAGTTGTTGGTTGTTGGTTGCTAATCGCTAATTGTTGATTGCTAATTGC
>CAZZYE010000383.1:0-7175 GCA_964658145.1 uncultured Stigonema sp. | reverse complement strand
TCTGTTGATCCCTATCTGAGCGCGATCGCACTCCTACCCCCCCTGAACGGTTACGTTATATTTATTTATGCCGACCTACTTAGCTTGCGCTTTCGATATTGGATGACAATTATTTAGATACATAGCTGATGCTTTATGATAGCGCTCTAAATACCTTTTTCGTGTTGCTACCTCCCCTCCAAGACGTGCCCCGTCTCGTTGAATACCTCGTTCTAAAGCAATCTCAAAGTCAGTCTGCACAAAAATACGAAAGTCCCAGTAATTATTTAGTGTTTCTTTAAATAAAAAAGTACCATCAACAACCAAAATGGTATTTTTAGCTGCTAACTGTGGCTCTGAATTGACAGGAATATCTGCCTCTAAGTCGAGAGACTGAGTTTGATAAGTTAAATTATCTCCTTTACCTAAAGGCTTTAACAGGCGCTCTATAATTGCATCATAATCATGGGCATTTTCATAATAAGCATGAGCAGCACTTTCTGCTTCTGCATAGCGAAGTTTTTGGGGATTGTGAAAATTATCGATGGATGTCTTAATACAGGGATAACCTCGGCTCACAATTTCTGAAGCGATTTCTTGCGCTAATGTACTTTTACCTGAAGCTGTAATGCCACTTACACCAACTCTAATAGGATGCTCTAAGCGGAATTTCTCGATTTCATTGACAATGATTTTTATAACTTCTTCTCTTTCCATTATCTTCATATTTCTTGCCAACTTTATTATTTATTTTACATTTTTACAAGAGAATCTGTAATTCTTTAATGTCGGAATTGTTCGGACACTTCAACCTCTTTTTAAATCTTCCTTCCTCTACGAATCCTACTTTTTGGTAGAGGGCCGCTGCTTGATTAGTTGGGAACAATAGCAGATTTGACGCAGCGGAAGCCAACGTGCAGACAAAGCGAGTTAAATTAAGCACATCAGCACGACCCAAAGCGCGGCTGAGTCGGTAAGCTAAGAAATTAGAAACCCCGATATAGCGTGCCTTACCAGAGCGAACCACTATGTCTAGGGCTTCAAGAGTCTCATCCAGAGGGGTTGAGGCATCGTCAGAGTGTAACTGATACAGATCGACATAATCAGTTCCCAGTCGTCTTAAGGAAGCATCGATCGCATCTAAAATATGTTTGCGCGAAGCACCCTGATCCCAAGGTGCAGGACCAACCTTGCCGACAGCCTTAGTAGCTAGGATAAAATGTTCGCGTTTGCCTTTCAGCCAGCGTCCAATAATTTCTTCGGTGCGTCCTGCTGTGGCAATTCCGCCGCCTAGAGGATAAACATCAGCTGTATCCAGAAAGTTGATACCAGCATCGGCGGCTGTGTCGAGGATGACCCTGGAAGTTTCTTCATCAGTTTGCAATCCAAAGGTCATAGTGCCAAGAACAAAATAGTTTTGAGGAATAGGGAATGAGGAAATTTGGCTAATTTCTAACTGCTCAAAACTCATGTATTCAACTTGAGAGCCTGATATATTTTGGTCAAACCCTCATTAAAAAGCTTACACAAATACTATGATACATGAATTATTAGATAATCAAACATTAAGTGTTACAAAATATCTGGCGTTGAATGAACGTTATTCGCAACATATGAAAGAAGCTCATTTTTCTGGAGTTATAAAACCTTTGCTGTATCACGATTCTAAAATGTGCGTCCTAATTAACAGCTGATTATTATCGGCTTGAAATTATTTAGAAAAATTTTTGTTTCTTGCAAAAAATTATATTTAACTAAAATATTCAGATGACGTCATAAATCTCACAAAAATCTATCTTAAGGTCAGGAAAGGTAGGAAGCGATTAGGTGGGCAAAATTACCCAAAAGACTCATACACATTGCCAGTACTATGTTGAAGAGAAAATAGTGCCGACTAAGCCGAGTGCAACAATGAATCCAATAGCAATCACTAGACGCATAGTGAGTCGGTGATCATGAGAAATTTTCGCAACCAGTGGCAGATTCACCAGTGCGCTTGCAATAGAAGCAAGTACCGCACCAATCCCTGCCACTTTTGCAGAGAGTGTACCGTGATCCGCTAGCGTCGCCGCAGAAGCTACCGCGCTGGCGCTAGAAATCAAGCCCCCAAGTATACTGATGGCGTAAAAACCAAATTGACCCAGCATCTTCTGTGCCAGTACTGCACCAATTTGCAGTGCCAGAAAAATCAGTCCAAACTTCAACGCTGATTGCAGCGAGAAAGGTGATTCAAAATTCAGCGTGGTTGGAATTTCCTCTGATTGACTGCTACTAAAAGCGGTTGGAGGCGATCGCTTTGAGGATTTAGCCTGTGACAAAAGGCGGACGAAAATCAACCCCATGATCCCCATGAGCATGAGAGCTAGTGCCGGTGCCGATGATTTTAAAGCTAGTGGGGACAGAATAGCCAATAGCACCGCGTTGCGAACTACCATAGCTGCCGTAGCTAGAATAATGCCTTGATATGCCACCTCACAAAGACGCCCCTGAGTTTCGTACACTCGCTTGGCTAGCTCGATGACAGCAACACTACTGTTGACCAAACCACCTAAAAAACTAGCCACATGCATACCTCGAGTTCCGTACATCTTCCACAGCACATAATTCACGAAACCGATGCCAGCCACTAAAATCACCGTTAGCCAAGCTTCACGCGGTTGCACCAATTTCCACGGGTCTAAGCTCCCCTTTGGCAAAGCTGGATAAATGACAAACGATAACATCGCTAGCATAATTGCTGAGCGGATCTCAGTTCCGCTTAGACCGAGGCTAAAACCTTTAAGGCTTTCTTTCCAAGAGAGTAACGCCGCACTCATCACTGCCACAGCGACAGGAGTCACAGTATGACCTTGTCCACACAACACTCCAGCAAGTCCAGTGACTAGCATGGCAACCGATGTGGTCAACTCAGTGCCTTTGTTAGCACGCAAAGTTTTTAGGTTCAAGAAGACAATTGGGATACCCAGCAGGGCGATACTTAACAAGGCGTAGTTTTCATTGAGTATTCCGCCTAAGCCGCCTAATAGCGACACAAAACCAAAGGTTCTCACTCCAGCCTGCTTATGTCGCCACTCCCGCTCCAAACCAACAAACATTCCAATCACCAGCGCTAACCCTAGGCGTTTAATACTATAGGTGTGTAACGTCCCGGAAAAAATTGACGGAAATGACCAAGACTGAGTCAAGGTATCTGTTGTTGCACTAAGTACGATTGAGACAGGCTCTAACATCATGGTAATGCACAAAGGGCTGGAACTACGGTAGAGACTGTTGACATAGTGGGCAGTTGAGCGCTCAAGACCAGCACCAAAGAGGGTTTTTGTGAAAGGTGAGCCGGGTACGGCTCTTGGTTCGCTTTAACTTTAGCCAACAGAAGATGATGCGATTAGTTTACAATAAAATTAAGATAAAGTTAACAATTGGTTAAGCATAATCAGATACTGATTGCTTGGTAGAAGCAGCAGAGGGTTGAAAGCTAGAAAGATGTAGTAAATATAACATGACGCTGTTGGTATCTGCCGTCGCGATTTGGTATTAACTCGAAGAATACTTGTATCCCAAGCAAATGAAGAAGCAATGACAGATAACATTATCCCAGAACAATGATCTGAAAGTTTTAGGAAAATTTTGTCTTAAATTATACTTTCATAGTCATTGGAGATACTAGTTTGAGCAGCCAATAAAAATTTTGGTATGTATCTAGTTAAGATAATTTTATTGTTTAATTAAGGTAAGGTTATAAAGCACATTAGTTTTGTGAGTGTGATTACGTATCTCAAAGAATTTTCAAGTGGGAGACAGAGTCCTAATTTTGCGTCCCTTTTATGTAACCGGAAAAGTAGGCGTGATTTGTGAAAGAGAAAGTGGTCAACCTCAACGATGGCTCATCAAAGTAGACGGTGATGAAAATATCGTGGTATCACTTTTGGCAAAGGAGTTTCAAGCGCTCAACCAAGATGAAGAGACAGTTTAGCTCTCAGATGGTGGCTCTTCACCAATATTTAGCGTCTTTTTACTACTCTTTAACTGTTCCCAAAGCTCCTTAATCAACTTGTAGGCGTCCTGAGGGGTAAGCTTTCCACTTGTTTCTAAAGCTGTAATATATCTGACTTTATGATCAAATTCCTGAAGGTTGGCATTAAAAACCAGGTTTTCTGGTTTAACTTGACCATGATATGTAGCGTGAGGGTAGAAAAATCTTTTTTTGTCGTTCTGATCAGACTGTTCCATGAATGTACCTCCGGTAGAATCACCTTTACTTTATTTAACTTATTCCAATGTCTTTATGCCAATTTTCTATACATTAGACATCTCCAGAAATTAATGGTGCATTGTCTACAACCCTTGTAGAACGCTGCGCGTTCATACATTGTTTTTCACTAGATGTCTATTTTTGAGTAAAGTTAAATAACTATTGTCTAGCAGTACGCGATAAGTAGATGTATTAGCAACTGGTAATGTAGCTTTTATAGGCAAGCGCATTCAACAATGTCTGACTTCATGAAGCTCAGGCACTTGAGGAACGCTTGATTTTTAAAAGCTTATATGATATGTTGCTTAATTATTAGAATACACTAATTTGGTAAATTTGTAGTACTTAACTAGAAGACTGGCAATTTCTCTCTAAGCACACTATAGCAATGCTAAATCAGTGACAAACACTTCTTCCTTGTGTCCCAAGTCTACCTGTCGCTACAAGGTCGCAAACCAGAGCAACACGCTGGCTCCTCTTGTTCGGCTATCAAATAGGATAGCTATATTCATTGGATTGGTTTTTTCAGTTTAGTTTCATTAGAAAAGTGTCCAATCCTGGTTTGTGATTTGAGAAACACAGATCATGATGAATTTTCCTCCCCATCAGCTAGTGTCCTATTGAGTAAAGGTTCGCCTCTACCAGTTCATAACCTAATGCCTCGTTGTGCCAAGGTATCTGCGATCGCTATCTGATATTTCTAGAAGAGAATTTATATCCCAAGCAAATGAGGAAGCAAGCAATGACAGATAGCATCATTCAATAACAAATTGCATACTATGACGCCCGGGCTAGCGAATATGATGAATGGTTCTACAGAATTGGACGCTATGACCGAGGAGAGGAATTAAACGGGCTTTGGTTCAATGAAGTTGCTGTGGTCAAAAGCACGTTGTCCCAAATTGGCACAGTAGAACATATTTTGGAGTTAGCCTGTGGAACAGGTATTTGGACGCAGGAACTTCTCAAGATTGGTAAGAAAATTACAGCACTTGACGCTTCCCAAGAAGTGATTGAAATTAATCAAAGAAAGTTAGGTGCTGCTAACGTAGACTATCTACAAGTTAATTTATTCTCATGGGAACCCGAAGCCGAATATGATTTAGTATTTTTCTCCTTTTGGCTATCTCATGTCCCACCAACATTACTGGACTCGTTTTTGAAGAAAGTTTACAGTTCTGTTCGCATCGGTGGACAAGTATTTATAATTGACTCGCGCTTTGAACCTACATCTACTGCAAAGAATCATGTCTTGAAAAACGACAGCAATATTCAGATAACAAGAAAGTTAAATGATGGTCAAGAATTTACGATTCTCAAGATCTTTTATCAGCCAGAACAACTGTTAGAAAAACTGACGCAAGTAGGGTTTAACGCCGATGTGAATGTGACAAATAACTATTTTATTTATGCTCATGGATTCAAAGCTAATTCACTCCGTTGAGTTGCGCTCAGTACAAACCAAGCTGTAGAATATTTCTATCAACCCGGAAAGGTAGCTAGGGTTCCGCTAGTCTATACTAGGTCTGGACCGAGCGCTACATCGTGCCATTAATAGGCAGACACCTTAGAGGAAAAAAAATCCAGAGGGCATAGGTTGACACATTGTTTTGTGTCTTCTTTACTAAGGTGATTCTGCATGAATAGTTTTGCATTTACACTTGTCCTAGTTGCTGCCTTTGTCCATGCAGCCTGGAATCTTCTCACCAAACGTGCAGGAGGAGGAATTGCTTTTGCTTTTCTGATCAATGCATTAGCGACCTTGATCTATACACCTTTCACTATTGGTGTCCTGCTCCTTAAACACCCTCACATAAATTTTATTGCTCTATTGATCATTGTTGGGAGTGCTTTGCTCCACATTGCTTACTTTTTAGTACTGCAACGTGGCTACTCTAGGGGCGACTTCTCTATAGTATACCCCTTGGCAAGGGGGACTGGTCCCCTGCTTTCAACTAGTGCTGCAATAGGAATTTTAGGAGAACGACCAACCCCAACTGCTCTATTAGGCATTTTGTTCATTGGTGTCGGGGTATTCATTCTCATAGGTGATCCCCGTAAGTTTTGGCACTCCAATGCCCGTACTGCTGTGATTTATGGCGTGCTGACAGGTACGCTGATTGCTGCTTACACTCTCTGGGATAAATATGCAGTCAGCCAGTTTCAGGTGTCTGCCATCCTATTGAACTATGGCTGCGACCTGTTTGAGACCTTACTACTGATGCCCTTTGCTCTCTACCAGTGGGATCAAGTTCGCCTTGAATGGAACACGCACAAGTTTGAAGCTTTAGGCGTTGCTTTACTCAGTCCTGTAGCATACATCCTAGTTCTAACTGCAATGGTGTTCACACCTGTAAGCCATGTTGCGCCTATTCGAGAACTTAGCATCTTGGTAGGAGCTGTGCTGGGGGCAAGATTCTTCTCAGAAGGAGAAGTGATACGTCGGCTGTTTGCTTCTGTTGTGATGGTATTGGGAGTCATCTTGCTAGCCCTTAACTAGTACTTTGTCAACCAAGAAATGAGTGTTGTGAGCGACGCGGAGAGTGAAGAAGACTCGTCCACTCACTAACCAGGCAGCTAATGCTAAACTCACTCCTCCAAGTTTCAGGACATCACCCAGCAAGAAACGAGCACCCAGTAACACGATACCTACTTTGAGCCAAAATTCGTAAGTGGCTACACCAGGACGAAAAATTCTGGCAACACCTACTGTATTAGCAATGACCAATCCAAATAGAATTGCCCACAACACGTATTCAATATTTGGTAGCGCCAGATTGTGAGATTTACCATAGTCTTTAATAAGTAGCTTATGATACAGTTTTTTGGAGAGTCCAAAAAAGTTAATCGCTTTTGACGCAGCGGAAGCCAACGTGCAGGGCGGCACTTACTGGCTCACCCTTACCGCGCGAGCCGAGACGATAACGACTGCAATAATGGTCGC
>CAZZYE010000382.1:0-7178 GCA_964658145.1 uncultured Stigonema sp. | reverse complement strand
TACAGCAGTTTTCAATTGAATTGACCGCATTGTAAGGGCGGGGTGACCCCGCCCCTACGGTTATATTGTGGTCTACCTGAATGAAATCCGCTGTAACTGACAACAGCGCTTGAATTTGCCCCGGTAAGCTTAGAGGTAACCAATCTCCACTTAACAAAGCCAAACGTAGAGATATTGGTGCTTTTTCTGGCTGTGCGGACAAATATTCTACCAACATCTGCATCAAAGCTGGAACTGAGTTCCAAAGGGTGACTTGCTCAGAAACTATTAACTCTAGCCAGTGCGCAGGGTCTTTGGCTGCTTCTGGGGCAGGAATGACTATTGTTCCCCCTGCCGCCAAGATACCAAAAATATCGTACACTGACAAATCAAAGTTCAACGCCGACAAAGCTAGCACTCGGTCAGATGGTCCGACTCCAAAGCGCTGGTTGATGTCGAGGATGGTATTCACTGCACCCCGATGGTCAATCATTACCCCTTTAGGTAGTCCTGTGGAACCGGAAGTGTAAATGACATAGGCTAAATCACTGATTGTCTGTACTGATTCCAAGGGGCTGGAGTAGTCCCCTAACTCCTCATCAACACATAAACGTTGAATACCCGATTGCCAGGACAAGTTGCGATTGAGGTGGGGCTGGGTCACAGCCAGCTTGACTTGCCCTTGTGCAAGCAGATACCACTGTCGTTCTTGGGGTAGTTCTGGGTCAATGGGGAGATAAGCCGCCCCGGACATCAAGATTCCCAGTACTGCGACAATCTGCTCCCATCCTTTATCCATCACGACGGCAACTAGGGTATTGGCAGTGGCTCCTAATTGCCGCAATCGATGTCCTAATTGATTGGCTCTTTGGTATAATTCCTGGTAAGTGAGGGTGCGTTCTGGGGTAATTACTGCAGGCGATTGCGATCGCACTTCTACGGAGTTCATAAACAGACTGTGCAAGGTCTGCTGAGAAACTGGTGCGAACGTATTATTAACTGCAGTTCGCTTTTGAAGTTGAGCCTCTGGTAGCAATTGTCGGTGAGTTGCAACCCAAGCTGAGTCGGAAGTAGCTAGCTGCTGGAGCAAATTGCAGTAAGCCTCAAACATATCGTCGAGAAGACCTTGAGGGAAGAGTTCTTCTACTGCATCCCAGTTGAACACTAATGCTCCATTTTGCTCCGTGACTTGATGATCCAGCCAAACTTGTGGTGTTTGGCTGATGCTGTAAACTAAGTCTCCTAACTCATTCAGCAACGATGTATTCTGACCAAGTGAGTTTAGACCCAAGGTGCTGGTAAAGACCACTGGCATAAATTGATAACTCTCTCGCTGACGGCTTAGTTCTCGCTGAACCTGCAAGCCACTAACATAGCCGTGGTCTAAATCCTGCCACAGTTGCTGCTGTAATTGTTGAGCACGGGTGGTAAATGAATTCGGGACTGAGTTGTCTACGAATAGAAGTGTCAGGGAGGTGAAGTCCCCTACCAAGTCATTTACCTGATGGTGTAGGGACAGACGATGAAACAGGGTGAGATTGATGGTAAACTTCGCACTTTTGCTCCACTGGCTGAGGATTTCCGCAAAAGCACTCAGTAACACCCCGGAAGGAGTCAGATTGACTTGCTTAGCCCGGTCTTTCAATTGTTGCCACACTGATGGGGACAGTTGCGCACTGCGACGTTTGAATTGAGGCTTGGTTATAGAACTTGGGTTTTTAGCTAGGGGTAATTCTGGCGCTGGAGGCAAGGTGTTTAGGCGGCTGAACCAATACTCTTGAGAACGCCGATATTGTTGTGTATCTTTTAGAGCTAACTCCGCGAAAACATAATCTCGAAATGAGAGATCCAGTGGCGGCAATAAAAGCTCAGGATTCCGGTAAAGTTCAGGCCATTCTCGCCCCAGAACAAACATACTCCAGGCATCGGCTATCAGTCCGTCAAAGCTGAGGTGAAGTCGGGTACGCTGTTCATCTAAACGAGTGGCTTGCAGCTTGAACAGGGGCCACTGGTCTGCTGGCAACACCTGATGGGACATCTGATGACGAATGGCTTCTAGCTGTGTGGTAATGGCTTCAGGTGGCTGTCCGCGCAAGTCCAAAACTTCAATCTCATAATCTGGCACTTGTTCAAGAATCTGCTGCTGACCATCTGGTAAAACCACTGCCCTGAGCATATCATGACGCAAGATAAGTTTCTGCCATGCCTGGTTTAACTTTTCCAGATTTAAGCGATCGCTGTCTAGTTCCAAGTAACCATGAGCGGCAATATTGCCAAGTTCAAAGGCTTCATTACGACCTAGCCAGTAAGCTTGTTGAATGTCAGTCAGGGGGAAGGGTTGATAGCGCTGCTCTGGGGCAGGTATAATTGTTGGTAAAGGAACAAAAGATTCTTGCTCTTGCGGAGATTCAACTTGGAGGTACTCCCAGAGGGTTTGGTTGAGTCCGTCCACTGTGGGGAATTCCAACAGGCGGCGTAGCGGAAACTCGATGTTAAAGGTTTGCTGCAATCGAGAAATGACTTGAGTGGCGAGTAGGGAGTGTCCTCCCAGTTCAAAGAAGTTGTCGTGGATGCCTACTTGTTCTAGTCTGAGGACGGAGGCGAAAATGTTGGCGATCGCTTCTTCAGTAGGTGTGCGCGGTGGTACAAAGTCTAACCGATTCTGTGAGATGTCTGGTGAAGGCAGGGCACGACGGTCTACCTTGCCGTTGTTCGTCCTCGGCAGAGCCTCTAGCATTACAAAAGCAGATGGTATCATGTACTCAGGCAGTTTCTGTTTGAGGAATTTACGCAGTGTACTACTGCTTACGGATTGTTGGTGAGGAACGATATAAGCAACTAGGTACTTGTTGTCTGCTTGCTGTTGTTGGGCGATCGCTACTGCTTCTCGGACTTCAGGATGTGTCAAGAGAACCGCTTCAATTTCCCCAAGTTCAATGCGGAAGCCACGAATCTTGACCTGATTATCAATCCGACCGAGAAGCTCGATATTACCATTAGGAAGGTAACGTGCTAAGTCTCCTGTTTTGTATAGGCGATTTAATTTGGAATTTTGAACCGCAGATGGACGCAGATGGACGCGGATATTTTCTGTCTGCGTCCGTCTGCGTCCATCTGCGGTTGCAAAGGGGTTGGGGATAAAGTTTTCTTCGGTCAAGTCTGGGCGGTTGAGGTAGCCTCGGGCAAGACCAACACCTCCAATGTGCAGTTCGCCCTCGACGCCGATGGGGACTGGTTGAAGGTGGCGGTCTAGAATATAGATTTGCGTGTTGGCAAAGGGGCGTCCAATTGGGACTAGTCCATCAACAGGCAAGTTGACCTTTGTACTTTCAAAATACGTACTGTCAATGGTGGCTTCACTTACTCCGTAGGAATTAATTAAGCGAGTATCAGGACCGCAGAAACGCTGAAATTCCTCATACTCCTTTACATACAAGCTATCTGAACCTACTACTAGCAACCGCATGAAGTGAAGATTTTGCTTGGTTCTCTCTAAATACTGAACCAAGTTTCTGAGAACAGCTGGAACAAACTCTGCGCTATCAATCTTTTCTACTAGCATCAGTTTATACAGCTTTTCCGGCTCCAAAAGCCACTCACGCGGGCATAACACTAACTTTGCCCCAGAACAAAGAGTACGAATCAGATCCCCGGAAAAGACATCAAAAGAGAAACTAGCCATTTGGAGATGACTGGTAAGGGACCGAAGCTGATATGCGTTTTCCCAACCAAGATATGCATTAACCAGACTGCCACGATCAATCATCACACCCTTGGACTTGCCTGTAGAACCGGATGTGTAAACCACATAGGCTAAATTTTGGGATGTAGCATTACTAACCAGATTCGCAGAGTGTTCCTGGGAAATTATCTCCCAGTCTTTGTCTAAACAAACCACACGTGCATCCTGTGGAAGATATTCTACCAGCCTTTGCTGAGTTAGCAACACTGAAACTTGTGAATCTGAGAGCATGAAGGTCAAGTGTTCTTTGGGATAGGCGGGGTCTAATGGTACATAAGCCCCACCCGCTTTGAGAATCCCTAAGCTACCCACGACCATCTCTAGGGAGCGATCGATACAAATTCCCACTAGTACTTCTGGTCCTACCCCTAACTTTTGCAAGTAGCGTGCCAGTTGATTGGCTTGGGCGTTTAACTCTTGGTAGGTCAGTTGCTGGTCTTGAAACGCTACTGCTACCGCGTTTGGGGTCATTTTTACCCGTTCTTCAAACAACTGATGAAGACACTTATCCTGGGGATACTCTAGTTGAGTATTGTTCCACTCTAATAGCAATTGATGTTGTTCAGCTTCAGTCAGCAGGGGCAATGACGAAATTCGTTGCCCTGGATCGGCGACAATTCCCTTTAGTAAGGTTTGGAAATGACCAGCCATTCGGCTAATGGTCGTCGCATCAAATAGGTCAGTGTTGTATCTGAGGATACCCTGAAGCGATTGGGTTGTCTCAATCGTGTCGAAAACAATATCATTCTGTCCTTCCTGCTGTGGGATCACAAAAGGCAAAAGCGATAAACCTCCCCAATCTTCTCTAGTTCTTGCTTCACTGGACACAGATAATTCATAGTCCGCCGCCATTTCCTGCAATTTCAATAGGTTAAACGAAACTCGGAAAAGTCCTGGAAGGCTAGGATCGCGGTTCAAGTGCGATCGCTCGATCAATAAAGGAGAGGGATAATCTTGATGCGCGAGGGCGGCTAATATGGAGGATCGCACTTGAGATAGCAGCGCGGAAAACGTGGGATTGCCAGCAAGATTTACTCGCAGGGCAAGCATATTCACAAAAAAGCCTACAGTCAGAGCGAATTCAGGCTGACTTCTACCCTCAGTAGGACAGCCAACTATGATATCTTCCTGACCTGTGTAGCGGTGAAGCAGCACTTGAAAGGCTGTTAGGAGAGTCATATAAAGGGTTGCTCCTTCAGCCTGCGCCATTTCCCTTAGCCTGTTCGTCTTAGTCAGATCAAAGGTATAGGAAGCTCCCTGATAGTTCTGGATTGGCGGTCGAGGTCTATCAGTCGGCAACTTTAATACTGGCAACTCACCAGCCAATTGTTTTTGCCAATAGCCCCAAAGATTATCTCCAACAGGACTTGCTAACATTTCCCGTTGCCACTGCACGAAGTCTTTATATTGCCATTTAATAGGAGGTAGAGATACTGCTCGACCAGCATTTTCCGACTGGTAGAGTAAGCGCAACTCATCTAAAATAATTCCAATTGAGTTGCCATCGACAGCAATGTGGTGTATTGTCAGTAAAAGCACATAGTCTTGTGCAGAGCAAGTAAACAAAGTTACTCGTAGCACAGGTCCTCGTTCTAAATCGAAGGGACGCCGATATGCCTCAACCACCTTTGTGGTCAGATCATCCGAGTTCCAAGTTGAAGCGTTAGTGTTCTTGAAGCAGACTTCCTGGTATTCATGAACTTCTTGAAAAGGTTCACTATCTCCTTGACCGAATGTAGTACGCAGTGTTGGATGGCGAACTATCAATGTTTGAAAAGCCCGTTGCAAAGCTGGAATATTTAAATGGGAGTGTATGCGTACTGTAAAAGCAATGTTGTAAGCTGCGCTTTGAGGTGCTAGTTTATATAGAAACCACAGACCTTGCTGACCGTGGGTAAGGGGATAGGATTTAGAGGTGTGAAAACCCTCGCGCAGCAATTGTATAATTTCTGCTTTATGCTGTTTAATTTTATTTAACAGTGTGGGTGTCAATGCTTCTTTGGGACCACGATAACGCAGTCGGTCACTATCAACCCATAATTCTACATTCTGTAGTGAGAGGTTTTTGAGAAGCTCAATTAAATTCATATAGCAATTTTATTTGAGTGGTGAGAATATTTTTTTTAACGAACCGCGAAGGCGCGTTCGGCGAAGCCGTCTCGAAGAGAAGGACGCTAAGAAAAGAAAGAAAGATATATAGAGAGAGAATTTCAAGAATCATTTAGGATTGCTACAGTTCGCCTTCTAGCCAATTATCGTCACTCATTGCTTTTTGGCTGAGGTGTTCTCTCTCTTTTGGGAGGATCTGTTGACTCAGTTGCGTTGCCAGATTGACGACACTGGTATCCTCCATAAATTTCACCGCAGGCACGTCTACTTCTAAGTCTGTTCTCACTCGGTTCCTCAGCTTGACGGCTATTAGGGAGTCAATTCCCATATAATTCAGAGGCTGTTGTACGTCTAGTTGGGATGCACTTATCCCTACAGCTTTGGCAATTTGCTCTTGAATATAAGCTATTAATATGACTTGACGTTCACTTGCAGTTGCCTCTATCAATTTCTGTAAAAGTTTATGCCCTTGTACCAACATCTGTGCTTCTTTTTGTAGTTCAGTTTCATCAATAAATTCGGAGTGCATATAAGAAAAATTTCCGATTTGAAAAACAACCGCTAGGTAGGTGGTCACAATTAAACTTAAAATGGGTGGGCAGGATTCCCACCCCACAACATATTTAACTTCTTGTGGGGTGGGCAAGATGCCCGCCCCAAAATACCAATTGCACTTGATGTTTATTTATGTCCATCTACTTAACGCTTAAGCTGGTACAGATTCGTGAGAGTATGCAACTGTTTTTTCTGACTCGCTATTCAATATCGCGATGGTAACATCACCTTCAGCCCAACCACCATTTTTATCATAAAACGCACAAGAGGTCTTCAACATAATCAAATTGCTACGAGCAGAGTATTTGTTAATTGATAGAGTCCCTTGAAAATTTCTGGAATCGATTGGTTTTTTAAATGTGCTATAAAACTTAACAATCAGGAAGTCACTAAGCTGACGCCGTTTATAAGTTTCTAAATCCCAATCTTTCATCACCTCCAACAAGTTATTTTCTAGCAAATAAGCAATCATGATATAGAACAATTGATTGTAACAAATATTAAATTCTACAGAATTAAAGTGTCCCGTGTCAACAATATAGCAAGATTCTGGAATAGAAAAATCAGCTTTTATAATCCCTAAACCTTGAGGAGCGCTTTTAGATTTTTCAAGTAAATGACTTGATTCTGCATCTTGAAATTGAGCCTTTTTCAGATACTTACAATTCTCTTTATATGGCTCTAGGAACACATCCAATAAATCCTGACTTACGTCATCTACCTTGGTAGTTTTCTGGTCGATATCCATTTGGTGATTGTTCATTGCTAATTGCTAATTGCTAATGGTTGATTG
>CAZZYE010000381.1:0-7179 GCA_964658145.1 uncultured Stigonema sp. | reverse complement strand
GAATCCCAGTCCTATTCCCTCGAATCCCAGACTGCATACTGCATCTTCTCTAGGTAACTTGAATAGCTTGTTTTCCGGAATGCTGTTAATACACCAAAACTATACGCACGTTGGAACTCCAATGTACTTCACTCTTGATCGGGGTAGTATTTCTTATAATCACAATATGTGTCAAACGTACCGGGAAGGATTATATCAAGTACGTTGAATCGACATAGTAGGCATTGAGCCGAAATGTGGAAAAGAACGGAAATAAGGGCTGAAAAAGCTTGATTTATCATAGCTTATAACGATTTTCTGCAGAAAGAAGTAGCAAACTACCAAACACGAGTGCAGGATAGTCGTTAAGAGCCTTAATTTCCGAATATGCAGCTATCTCCGTTGAATGCCCTTATTAGCGAGGTTGGAACATGAACTCAGAGAACTCAGGATTTCAGTCCGCAAGTCAATACCCCTTATTTGACGCCATTTTTCATCGCCGCTCCCGGCGGATTTCTTGTGGCTTACCATCAATCAACGCTGGCTCGCTTTCGCATGTCCCACGTCCACCGTACGATCGCGTGCAACCACTTAGCGAATTGGAAGAAGCATTACTTATTGCTGCCACAGGCGCGACTGGACTAACACTGCCGGATCGTCCGTTTGAAGATGCACCACCACCAGATGGAAAACCGATTCTGGGAACGCCCAATTTAAGTTTCAAAGGCCGTGCCGCTGGAAGCACCGATAACTCTCAGGCAACCTATTTTCTACTGCTCAATGACAGTGGCACCTACTTTCTCAAGCACATCAAGCCCGAACCAGAAAACACTCCACTCACTCCTGCGAATTTGATTTCAAAGGCTCGCGAAGCGAAAGTCAAGATTAGCGACGAACGCATCTTTGCCGCAGAAAAATATCGGCGTTTTCCCTTTTATCTCGACTCAAACCGCTTTTTATCCAACGTGCCTGGTAGCACAGTGTTCTTGCCTATTGTAGATTTGTCCCGGCAGTACATTAACGCGCTGATGTATGTGTTGACCGAAGACCCAACCATGCGACCAACCTTAGTAGACGACCGGAATTTCTACAGACCAGCAGGAGTCCAGAAGTGGATGAAAGATCCGTCAACCATTAAAGATGACGAATTTGCACTCAACAAAACGTTGAAATTACCGTTAGGCCGACTCGGCAATATGCGGACTGAGTACGAGGCATACTTTCTCTTGCAGAACCTAATGCTCTGCCTACAAGCTATGGGATTAGGAGGGTGGATTCATGCATCAATTGGTCCTCCGTATCTTTTGGGAGATCCATTCGCCTCGCCCGAAACGGAAGGTGTGCTGAACGTACGATGGCACATCCCAGAACGGACGTTCATGCAGCGATTCACTGTTGATCTGCTGCGCTGGGCAACACCGAAGGCGCAAATGAGAGCAAACCCATGCGGTCTGTTGCGTCCTGGAGTAAACCCTACAACAGCCACTGAGGACGACTGGCTGATCAAGTGTTTGTGCCCGCCAAATTACACAGTGGAGGAAGCTGTTGAGACGCTCATTAGCAAAAAGCACGAGATTTACTCCGACCGGGCGTTTTTCAGCCGCATTTTCCGCAATGGTCAAGAAGATACATACATTCGAGAAGTACCACCCTATCGACCCGAGGTCATCGAGTGTGTCAAGGATATTTGCCATTACCTTTTGAAAACACACGGGCGTTTTCCAGCCCATACCGATGGTTTGTTCGTGCCAGGTATTTGGTTACAGGCACACCACCTAGATCTTTCCTATTACGACGACCTATTTGCGCCAGGAGTGGGCTACACAAACACGCAACGAGAACATCAAGCAAACTGGCACGACGAACTGCATCACTAAACAGATGCGCCTAAACGAACACACCGTTTTCTCCTGTTCACAATCTGAGAGATAAACATTCCCATACACCCTAATTAATCTGAGGTAACTATGGTTAACAATAACCCGCCACTCATCCAACCCAAGCCCAAGTGGGTCTTTCAATTTTTGCTAGTTGCTTTGTTAGGATTAGCACTGTTGGCGGTTGGGCATGTCGTAGCTCCTAGCATTGCCCAACAGCAGCCCACGAGCGCCCACCTACTAGCAAATGTAACGTACGAGCGCACATTTCTGGCTTCCGCAGTGTGCATCTTTTTGATGATCCCTGCTTACTGGCTGTTTATGCTTCAACATCGACAGGGGCCGACAACATTGTGGCGAGCCTTTTGGACCATGAGCTATGTGGCCTATGTCACACATTTGTACTGGTCTATACACCTCCTCTTGGAAGAGAAAGGTATGGCGGTCGATGTTTGGAATTGGCGGACTCTAGAGCAGGCAGTGTTCCATTCCCCAGACCTCCTCAGTAGTCCGCGCTTTGATATCTTGCTGACTTTGTGGTGGACGCTGGACGTTTTTATTGCTTGGCTCCCAGGCAGATTCAACGGATTGGGGACTCCGCCTCCAGTCTCTCTCGTTGATGCAACGCCCAGTGTTGAGCAACCGCCTGATTCCCCCTCTTTTGTTCGCTGGGAACGGGGATGGCTGCATCTTGTCATGTACGTAGCCTGGATAGTTGCCTCAATTCCACAGGGACACGGACTTGTCCGCGTTTTAGGTTATACCTTCACTGTAGTCACGCTTTTGGCTTTAGCAGCACGAGTTGTGTTCCGACCGTTTTATGCTAAATCACTCCCTGGCATGCTCTACACTCGCGCATTTGCGCTGCTCAATTACTTTTTCAAGTGGTATGAACTCCCTACTTGGTTCGGTGTCATCAACTTGGGGGCTATTCGAGAAGTCCTGCGGGCCAAGAACTTGCATGGAACTGACCAGATTCCTGTTACAAATCCAACTGGCTTGATCGACAACGGACAAGATCCGCGCCCGCATCCCCGCGATCTGGTGGAACGACGCGACGACGGTTGTTATAATGACCTCAAAAAACCGAGCATGGGACGCGGTAGCGAGACAAGCGATCCATCAGGAGACACAATGCTGCATAACCGTTCCCACCCCTGCGCGCGGATCGGCAGAAACGTCCCATTGAAGGATGTATTTCCAGATGACAAAAACTTGTTAGTCCCCAATCCGCGACAAATCAGCCGAGAATTGTTGTCCCGCAAGGAGTTTATTCCGGCGACAACCTTAAACCTGATCGCGGCAGCTTGGATCCAATTCCAAACACATGACTGGTTCAATCATGGCGAGCCGGATCGCACTAACAACATAGATATTCCCTTGCCTAAAGGGGACGATTGGAATCAGGAGAATATGCTCGTGGGACGGACTCGTCCCGACCCAACCCGTGATTACGACTACGAGCGACAAAAGTCTCCGGACGGCAAGCTCCAATACCCGCCGACATACGTCAATGCCGAGTCGCATTGGTGGGATGCTTCTCAGATTTATGGAAATTCAGAAGCACACCGCCAGATGCTGCGGACCGACCCAAACTCGAATCAACTCGTCCCGCGTGGCAAACTATTCCTCGACCTGGAAGGAAACATCCCCTACGATCCAAGCGACCCAGAGGGATTAGCAATTTCCGGCTTTGTCGGAAACTGGTGGCTGGGTCTAAGCCTATTGCATACGCTCTTTGTCAAGGAACATAACGCGATTTGCGATCGCCTTACTCAGGTTTATCCGACGTTCTCCGACGACGAAATTTTTGCCAAGGCTCGCATGATCAACTCTGTGCTCATGGCCAAGATCCATACCGTTGAGTGGACTCCGGCGATTTTGCAAAATCCTGCCTTGCAGATCGGCATGAAAGCGAACTGGTGGGGATTGTTCACTGAGAGTTTCACTAAAACGTTTGGCCGGATTAGCCCCACAGAAGCCTTTAGCGGAATTCCCAACTCCGGAGTCGATCATCACGGAGTCGATTTCACACTAACTGAGGAATTCGTTTCGGTGTATCGCTTACATCCTTTGATGCCCGACGAGTTGAAACTGTTGAGTATTCAAGACGGGCATCACCTACAAACTTTTCCATTGCCAGTAGGGATCATCGGCTCACAACGAGATCTCATCCACCCAGGTCATCAGCTAGTTAACAAACCTTTCACTATGAATGAGTGGCAAAACAACCTGTGGTATTCTTTCGGGAGAGCCAACCCAGGCGCGATCACACTGCACAATTATCCAAACTACATGCGCAATTTGACTCGCGAAACTCCTGGACCAACCAGACCTGACGGCAAACGTGAGGTAAACACCGAAACTATTGACTTGTCCACCATTGACATCCTACGCGATCGCGAGCGTGGTGTGCCTCGATACAACAAGTTCCGTGAGTTGTTCCACCTAAAGCCGATTAAAAGTTTTGATGAATTCAGCAATTCTCCGCATAAGGGTCTCCCTGAGCAATTGCGTGCTATTTATGGTCAAACTAATGGCAGCGACAATGTGGACGCACTCGATCTTATGGTCGGAATGTTTGCCGAAGTGCCGCCCGAAGGTTTTGGCTTTAGCGACACGGCATTTCGAGTGTTTATTCTCATGGCATCGCGGCGGATTAAAAGTGATCGTTTCATGGCCCAAGGATTCAACGCCAACGTTTTCACGCCCGAAGGTATTGCCTGGGTAAATGATAACAGCATGCTCTCGCTCCTGCGTCGGCATCATCCAGAACTTGCCCCGGCACTGTACGGGCTAGAGAATGCATTTGTGCCTTGGCATGATGTATCAACACTCTAGTACAGCGGGCGCAGAAATAAGCCAAGCATTAGGTAGCCAAGACTTTACCCTTATATGTCCCTACAGGTGCTTTCTCCGATTGCTTCTGATTTATCGCCCTGTTTTGTCACTCTCGGAAAACAATAATCGAAGCCAAATTCTGAAACTTTAATTTAATGCAGGTTTGAGGCTTTATTTTCGCTCCAGAAACTAAAATTTCTAGACAAAAAGTGGAAACTAAAGCCCCGTAACCGTTTGGGCAATTGGATTCTCCCAAAGTGACAAAAGAGGGATAAGTATGGTAGAAGGGGAAAGGAACAAACCTACTTATATGCTTGGCGGTAAAATTTTTTATCGGGACTACTTTCCTCACGGATGATGACAGTAAACGACCTTAAGTTTGGCATATTGGGTGCAGGCAGCATTGGCACCTATATTGGTGCACATCTAATTTATGCAGGCCTTGATACCTTATTGGTAGGACGTGAAAAACTGGCGCGAGAGATTCAGGAAAATGGATTAAGAATTACGGACTTTCAAGGGAAAGATTTTCACCTGATGCCGCAACAGGTTAACTACTCAACGGAGATCGAATCTTTGGCTGACCGGGATATTGTGCTGGTCACAGTCAAAAGTGCAGCAACAGAAGAATCTGCAAACAGCTTAAAGCCGATTTTGCCAACTGGGAAAACAGTGGTTAGCTTTCAAAATGGTGTGCGTAATGCACAGGTGCTTCGTTCCATTCTGACACAGGCGCATGTACTGGCTGGAATGGTTCCCTACAATGTGGTGTGGAACCCTCAAGCACACTTTCATAGTGGAACCAGCGGCACTCTCATTGTGGAGGAACAGGGTGATATTTCTCACACTGTTCTCTCTGGACTGCATCGGGCTGGGCTAATGGCTAAAACCCATGGCAATCTTTCGGGGATTCTTTGGGGCAAGTTAATCTTTAATTTGAACAATGCTATCAATGCCTTAGCGGGCATCCCCTTACGCCAAGAACTCTCAGACTTGGCTTACCGCAGAATTATAGCTGCTGCTATGCGTGAAGCCTTAATGGTGTTGAAACACAGCGGAATTCGCCCAATTGGTTCTGGTGGTATGCGTCCAAATATAGCTCCAGTTATTCTCTCAGTGCCAAACTTTCTGTTTCTCAGTGTAGCCTCCAGCATGATTAAGGTTGATCCGCAGGCTCGTTCTTCCATGTGGGAAGATTTACAACAGGGGCGAAAGACGGAAATTAACTACATTAATGGAGAGATAGTCGCTCTAGCAAAGAAAAATAAACTGTATGCACCTATTAATTCTGAAATTACAGATCTGATTCAAGAGGTAGAAACACGCTCTGGTGGTTCTCCCAAAATGCCAGCCATAGAAATGGCACAGCGTTTAGGAATCTCTGTCTAATGTCAGTAGATCACAAAGTTTTTCCAGAAGTGTGAGCGCCAGTTTTTTTTGTAGTCTGTGATACTTTTTACCAATGACCTCTTTAAGCAGCACGACAACGTAAAACCTTGGTTGTGTGTCAACAATGTCATCTGCATATCCATGCCGGACGTGTGATTAATCGAACTACCACCGACATGTAAACACGCTCATTGCCGGGTACTCGCCAAAAGCGTAAGACCGGTTTGGGGAGGGGCGGACAGAAAAGTGCTTTTAGTAACTTATCTGGTCAATCGCCCATAATAAAACTTGTTTGTAGTCAGGACTTCAGTTCTTGCTTTTTAGAGCAAGAGGACTGAAGTCCTCACTACAAACTTATTAAGGTTATTTAACCGGACATGATGTTACAGGTAATATCTAACAGTGGTAACAACTCGACTTTTATTAGCCCGTAAAGCTGACTTCAATAACACCTCTGTTGGATTGTGCAAAAAGCTCTGCCACCAATTACGTGGTATAAAAGCCGGAATAACGACGGTTGTGAAAACAGATGGATGACGCGCTTCAAAATCACTGATAAAATTGAGAACTGGTTCAATCAAAGCGCGATAGGGAGAGTCAATAATTTCCAAAGAAATATCAGACTCTAGTTGTCGCCATTGTTCTTGTAGTTTTTCTCGGTCTGTATAACCAATATCTACATGCAGTGCAACAATTTCATCAGCAATGGTGCGTGCATAGTCCAAAGCATCTAGAGTTCCCCGGTTAAGTGGTCCGACGATCACCACAGCCGGGTGAGTAACGACTGCTGGCTTAGGTTTGGGAGTATAAGCTCTAGGCGGAATTCCCTCAATACTGAGACATTGTGTTACTTTTTGATAGTAACGATGAATAGCTAAAAATAAGCTCACGATCAAAGGAATTGCGACGGCGACTACCCAAGCTCCGGCTAAGAACTTTGTCTGCAAAATCACCAGCAGAACAACTGCCGTCGTCATCGCTCCCAAGCCATTCATAAAAGCTCTGGCTTGCCAACCTGCTAAACGCTCTTTAAACCAGTGACGCACCATCCCTGCTTGGGAAAGGGTAAAGCTCGTGAACACACCAACGGCAT
>CAZZYE010000380.1:0-7187 GCA_964658145.1 uncultured Stigonema sp. | reverse complement strand
TTACCCACAAGTGGATAAAGCTGGTCAACCGGAAAGATAGCGGTCAATCTTTCCTCCCTTGAAGAATTCACGCCTTCACTGCCTGATGGAGAGAATCGGACTCTCTTGCTTGTGCCGAAGCTTTGTTCGTACTTTTAACCATCTTATTGATGGTACGAACGGTGTTCACTAAGCCCTCACCAGTAGAACCTGTTAGATTAGGTATACCAAACCAGCCATTACGAGAGAGAACCTACCTTCAAGTAATGACTATTGAAACTCTGCCAGTGTGCGAAGACGTGCAGACCGTGCTTTGGGTTGTACCAAAGTCTGAAAGGCGTATCTTGCTGGCATTCTCTCATGATAAATTCCCATTCCACGACGAGCTAAAACTAATGCAGCTGCACTATCGCTGCCCATTCCATAACGTCGCATGTACTTGACAACGCCGATTTGACTGGAATATTTGGGACTTACTTCAATAACTCTGATACCTAATTTTAGACACCTAGCTCTTAATAATTCAAAAAACTTGGCATAAGCGAACCCGGATAACATCCGCCGATATTTGCGACCACGTTTGAATTGTTTCTTTTTTTCAGAAAAGTCTAATTTCTCAATTACAATCGGTTTTTTGGTTGCTAAGGCTCTAAACGTAATTTCTGTTACTGCTTCGGCTAGTCTAGCTTCAGTTTGTTCTGTTGAGCATGAGTGTAAATCTAAATTGATTTTCCCCCATGCTATTGGGTTCCCATGATGGTTAGTAGCACACCAGCCAATAGAACCGGGATTAATATCCAATCCAACACATCCCAGAGACTTGTCATTACTGGTAATTACAAAATCAACTAATGTGGTAATCGCTACTACCCATTTACCCTTTTTATTTTTGCTAAAAACGTAGGTGAGAGCGCGATTTAATGCCCAAGCAGTAACTATCCTGTCATAGCCATAATTATTGATTTTGTAAAGTGGTAAGTGTACATGCTCTCCAAATATTTCTTCCAGGAAATAAGGAACACGAATTTTTAGGGAGGGGATAAAATCGGTCGTAAGTTGGCAGATTTGATTACTGTTTGTTTCACCTGTGGAACCAACAAAAGGTATTTTACCCAAATTACCTAAATTTACCTTAACGCCTCGTTTGATTACTTTAGACTTACTATCTAAGTACATTTTAAGTTGGCGTTTTTTCTGGTGTAACTGTTGTTTAGCCAGTTGCAAATAAGTTTTTCCATGACGTTTACCGTTAATAGGGCAGGCTTCATCAAACTCCGTTTTTTTCTTTAAATCTGGTAGATTCTTAGGTTTTCCAGTTTTAGTCTTCTGCGGGTATTTAATGGCTAAATTGCGCTTCTGAACAGCTTTTACATACTCTCGATGAGATTTTAGCCTTTTATTTAATTGTTCAATTTCCTGCTTGACTGATTTAATTTTTGCATCCAATATGTCAATATGTGCTTTATGACATTGTTCTGCTGAGCTTAATTCCCCAGCAATAAAATTGATAACACTATTGGCATGACGCTTGTTTACAGAAAATTTATTTTGAATGAGAGAATTTAATTTCTCTTTCTTCATGTCACTCTGCAAACCGTGTAATGCCATTTTTGACATTTCTGCCGAAGACGGTGAAAATCGCTCTAGCATATTAAGAGCAGTTGTTTCCCCTGGTTGATTATTAGAAATTTGCGTTACATAAGTTTGATAAATTTGCGGCATTGCCACACCAATCATAAATCAGTATTATATGTTTATATATCAACATCATAGGAGATTTCAATTGCCTTTTCAAAAAAAGAACAAATTAGGGTTTACAAGTGATGAGCCTTTTGACAGAAACCCGTTGACTATACTTCTCAAGCCAGGGGTCAAGGAAAAATTAATGAGTATTACTAACTGGCGATCGAAAGTCAGAAATGCTATTGATCGGATTATCGAAGAGTCGCAATCTCCCCATAAAGAGTAGATTTGTCCACAGATGGGCAAGAATTATCAAACAGTTTCTCACCCCTACAATTTGTGTGATTTCGTGGGCATGGGCATGAGTGCGTTTGCTATGCCCTATGCCCAAAACGGCAGTCCTGGATTCGGACCACCCCTACAAGAAGTGGGTAAGGTTCCGTTTTCTTTGACGGCATTGTAAGGGCGGGGAGACCCCGCCCCTACGGTGATATTGTGGTCTACTTCTGACATGAGAAATATGCATACTTAAATATTTTTGTCAATATGTAATTCCTACAATTTTGACAAACTACTAGCCCCTGTTGTTAAGAGGAACCAGCTCGTTGCAGGGATCAACGGGATCAGTTGCTTAACAGTGATTATAAAGAAATTCTTAATATAAAATTAATTTCTTAAAAATTGCTTGATAATGCTTTATATAAGCATAAAAGCACACAATCTATATATCTTCTCTGGAGAGTACTTCTATTTGTGACTTGTATAGTCATGAGGATGAGTTACAAGCCAAATACAAGGCTATATCTCCACTTTGTCTGAGATGCCTGTCAGTATTTAATGTTCTTTATTCCAATCCCTTTCCAAAGGCATTGGTTACAACGTTCTTGTTACATCAACTTATTTAGAAAAATGTTCAATTCATCTACTATTGCCAGTTCTCAGGGCATTTTTTGCCACTACGTTAACGTCACGGGTCAGATTCAGATTGCTCGAATCTCAAATATTCCCAACTGGTACTTTGAGCGCGTTGTTTTTCCTGGACAACACCTTTTCTTTGATGCACCACAAAAGGCACAGTTGGAAATCCATACGGGTGTAATGGCAACTGCTGTGATCTCGGATACAATTCCTTGTCAACGCTTACGAGTTGAAGGTACTGATAACTCTACTAAATCCCCTTACGTAATTCTCTCTAAGCCTGACGTGCAAGAGCTAAGTCACGAATTAGTGGCACTCTCGAACTGATGTAAGCATTGATGATGCAGATTTCTTCACTGCTGAGAAATGTCTTGTTTTTCAGCTGTGTTAGTAACTGCTGGATTAGGTCTGCATCACTAAACATGAGAAGAGTCGTGGTCTGAGTTTCCTCAACTATAGACCAAAGATGACGTAGTATTGAAGAATTCACCAGATATACCTCCATTCCGACCGCTAGTTCTTGCTTTTTTAGCATACCAGCACATGTGACAATCTAAAGAAAATATTAAGTTATTAAATCTAAAGAAAATCTTAAAATTTACATTAATTAACTAATTACATAAAAATCTTAACAAGAGTTTAAAGTTCGATATGCAAAGTCGGTAAATATTTATCTCGATAATTTCAAGATTGTAGGGCGAATACCCCACAATCCTTTGTAGCTACTTGAGTTCTGGATGTGCCGTTTCCGTTGCGGTTGGAGTGTTCATTTGGTTAATTGCTGCGACCATCTGGTACAAGCGCCCTAAATCCCTTTGATTAAAGTACAAAATGAGGCGAGGTAGTCCAATTTCATCTTGTGCTTCTTGGGGTAACGCTTGACTTTTTTCAATTCGTCCTCTAACCAAAATATCGCTGAAATCAGCATTGAGTTGATCTACCTCAGCATCGGATAAATCTGACTTGAGGCGGATTACTAAGCGATCGCCCACATAGCGACTGGAGTGATAAACCTGGTAAAAACTGGTGATGACATCGCAAGCCACATCAAGGTTATTTGTAACCGTGTAAAGACTGGGGTCTTCAGGACTCACTAGACCTTTTTGCACCAGTTGCTTATCGATATATTCGCTCCAAGACCGCCAGTAATCACCACCCGGATGATCGATTAAAACCAAAGGAAGCGGACCAAACTTACCCGTCTGGCTTAACGTCATGCACTCAAAAGCTTCGTCTTGCGTACCAAAGCCACCAGGGAACAAGGCTATAGCATCGCTTTCCTTGACAAGAAACAGTTTGCGGGTAAAGAAATACTTGAAGTGAATCAGCTTGGGATCTCCTTCAATAAACGGGTTCGCCTGCTGCTCAAACGGTAACTGGATGTTTAAGCCAAAGGAATTTTCTCTCCCAGCACCTTCGTGACCTGCCTGCATGATCCCGCCACCACCGCCTGTCATTACCATGAATCCCAATTGAGTAACACGGCGAGCAAAGTCAACCGCCATGCGGTAATCTGGGGTTTCTGACGATAGGCGAGCAGAACCAAAGATGGTGACTTTGCGAACGTGTCGGTAGGCGTAAAAGAGCTGGAAACCCAGCTCCATATCCGCTAAAGTAGTCGATAATATCTTCCAATCAAGACGTTCAATTTCACTCTCAGACAGACGCAGTATAGTAGCTAGTACTTGCTGGATAAATTGTCCATTCTTTAATGTTGGTAGGCGATCAATTAATTCAGCTAGATCTGCTTTGAGAGACTCTAAAGTGTCAAACGACGCAAATGGGGTCATGAGAACTGCTGCCAAAATGGCATTCTATTTTACCTAGATTTAGTGTGTAATTGTATCAAACGCTACGGGTCGTCATTTGTCCTTTGTCCAAAACTAATAACTAATGACAAATGAGTAGTGACTAGTTTTTAACATCTAAAAAAGCACCTGTAGCTACAAGAGCATAGGCGCTGCTAAAACACAGCCCAAACCGCAAAAGTAAAAAGTTGTATAGAGACGCGAAATTTGTCGCCTCTCAAGCTTGTTTACATATATTTACCTTAGGCTAGAGCAAATCAATTACTCCAGATTAATTTTTAGTCAGTTAAATTTGAACGCAAACGCAGTCTACCCAAAGGAAGCTTACAGATGAGAAAACTTTGCGGTTTAAAGTCTTATGACTTATCCACGTTACCAGATATCCTGGCGTCCTCAGTATATCCTTAGAGCTTGTGCGTGAGCGTACACAAAGTGTAAAAAGTATTATGAATATAACAACTTTTTACTTATTTAAGATATTTAGACGAATAGTAAAATGGTTCTAAGTTTCCAGCCTAAAAGCTTTCTACAGTACCACTTTTACTAACAGTATTCTAACCCCAAAATCAATAAAATCACTCCTCTGTACCTGTACCTTTGTGACACTTACCCTACCTAACAAAGAGTATAGGTAGGGGCTGCGCTCGACACGCTCGGTTCAAAGATACTTTTCCAAAGTGTTAGCTAATGTAGTTTTCGGTACTGCACCGACCACCATATCAACTTTTTGCCCACCCTTAAAAATCATTAATGTGGGAATGCTGCGAATCCCGTACTGACTGGCAACATTAGGATTTTCGTCAGTGTTGACTTTAACCACCCTAAGTTGACCATCGTACTGAGCGGCGATTTCATCTACAACAGGGGCAACCATCCGGCAGGGTCCGCACCAGGGTGCCCAAAAGTCAACTAAAACAGGAACTTCGCTATCCAGCACTTCCTGCTTAAAGGTAGAGTCCGTAACTTGTGCCGCTGCTGACATGCCTACAAACCTTTGCCTGTTATGTTTTTGAGTATGCTCAAAATTCTATCATAGCAAAAACCATTGCATTGAAAACGAGGCATATATATTTGCAAAGAGCTTTACAATTTATAATTACTTATTGGTCGATCTGGCCGCTCTGGATGGGCTGAATCACCAAAAAGAAATTATTAGTGAGCTAAAAAAATCTCATCCCCCTGTGGGCAGGATTTTTTTGACTCCTGACTTCTACTATTTAGGAATATTAAGGAACCGCCCGAACCTGAGTCCGGGCGGAGTGTGGTGTGAGGAGTGAACGGAAACATGCGTCTCCGCTATCTCTATTGTAGGCGACATATATGATTTTTCCAGGAATTGTTTAAGAGTCTGGAAAAATTTTTTGAAAGATTGTTAGTGGTTAGTAGGGGCGAACGGCCGTTCGCCCGTACAGTTGGTAGTTGGTTTCCTAACCACTAACCACTAACCACTCACCTTCACTTACCCATACCTAAGTGTTGAGCTTTTTGATAGACTTTGCCTTCAGTTAATAGAGAAGGCGCGATCACAACTTCAACTTGCTGCATTTCCTTGATATTTTTAGCTCCTAAAGTGCCCATACTCGCCTTTAAAGCGCCTAAAAGATTATGAGTACCGTCATCGAGTTTTGCAGGTCCTGTGAGAATTTGCGCGACGGTGCCAGTAGTACCCACACGAATGCGCGTACCACGGGGTAATACTGGACTGGGAGTTGCCATCCCCCAATGATAACCTCGTCCTGGAGCTTCGGCGGCTCTAGCAAATGGAGAGCCAATCATCACACCATCAGCACCGCAAGCAATGCACTTGCAAATGTCACCACCAGTGATTAAACCCCCATCGGCAATCACTGGCACGTAATTACCAGTTTCCTGATAATAATCATTCCGTGCAGCAGCACAGTCGGCGATCGCAGTAGCTTGTGGCACACCGACACCCAGCACTCCACGAGAGGTACATGCTGCACCCGGACCTATTCCCACTAGTACTGCAGCCGCCCCAGCTTTCATCAAATTTAAAGCGACTTCATAACTCACGCAATTTCCTAACACCACAGGAATCGACATTTCCTGACAAAATTGCGCCAAATCCAGTGGTACTACAGACTCAGGGGACAAGTGTGCAGTGGAAACTACTGTTGCTTGCAAAAAAAATAAATCTGCTCCGGTTTTTGCTGCAATAGTTCCGTATTGGCTTGAAAAAGCTGGGGTAGCACTCACACAAGCAATGCCATCTTTAAGTTTAATTTCCTGAATCCTTTGTGCTATTAAGTCCGGTTTAATTGGTTCAGCATAAAGTTCTTGCATCAGGGGAACAAATTCATCTTTCCCGACTGAGGTAATGCGGTCTAAAATTGGCTCAACTTCCGCATAGCGAGTGTGGATACCTTCTAAGTTCAGAACACCCAATGCTCCCAATTGCGACAAGCGCACAGCCATGCCAACATCTACCACGCTATCCATCGCACTGGCAATAATCGGGATATCTCGCTCAATATTGCCAATCCGCCATTTAGTATCAGCCAAACTTGGATCTAGTGTCCTATTACCTGGGACTAGAGCAATTTCATCTATGCCGTAGGCTCTTTTAGCTATCTTTCCGCACCCAATTTGAATATCCACGGTATTATTGTTCCCAAACCTATTTAAGTTAGGGTATCAAATTGCGGTGGGGAGTGGGGAGTAGGGAGTGGGGCATGGTTAGAAAGATGATCAATGACAAATTCCTACGTACTATATTCAAGTATTTAATCGGTTGTTATCGTGTTACCTTTTACTACTTACTCCCCATTCCCCATTCCC
>CAZZYE010000379.1:0-7226 GCA_964658145.1 uncultured Stigonema sp. | reverse complement strand
GTGGGAGCCACCATCAACTCCTGGCGACCTGTGGTGTCCTACCCATTCCAGCAATTATGGAATCTGCTGCTTCATGAACTTGACGAAAGATCCCTAGGCAAGCATCAAAGTTCGTTACGCTGGCATTCGGCTTTTTGGGATGAGTGGCAGTATTTACCACTACGTGGCTTGGACAAGCACCTGCTCTTGGTAATGGAACGTAACCCAGTTGAGGGACAGGCTGCGATCAATTATCTAAGTACCAGTCGCCAGCGCTGGGCGGCTCAAGCAGTACAAATTGAACTAGATGCAAGAAGTTTAGAACGGTGTACGGAAGTGGAAGCTATCCGCAATGCTCACCGCACACTGGTAATTAGCGAACTACAAAGCCCTGTTAGCACTTTGCTACGTATTTTTAGTCGCATCAGTGAGGATGTAGACGCTGCTCTCAATCAGGGCAGTAATTACAACCAGCGTTTAGTACTTACGGCAGTTGTAGACCGTTTAAATTCACAGTTGCAAGATTTGACCCGCAGTAACGACAAATACGCCCCTCGCTTCTATCCCATCGTCCAAAGTTGGCACCAGATAGTAGATAAACATGTGCGTGAGTTGGCTGAAGCTGTCGAACTCCAGCAAGAGATTGACTCTCCGTACATCATTGGCGTACCCCTTACAGAACAGCAAAAAATCTTCACTGGACGCACTGACATTGGCACACGCATCGAGCAATTACTCCTAGACCGCCGCCGTCCACCCTTGCTACTCTATGGTCAACGACGCATGGGCAAAACTTCTTTGCTCAACAATCTGGGACGCCTGCTACCCAATAGCATTATCCCCATGTTTGTGGACTTGCAAGGGGCGCCTTCATCAGCAAGTGATCATGCAGGTTTTCTCTACAACATTGCTAGAGGTATGGTGAACTCAGCCAAACGACAAGGAGGCTTAACCCTATCACCCCTGACACGAGAAGCGCTAGCGACTGATCCCTTCACCTGTTTTGACGAATGGCTAGATAAAGTAGAACAGGCGCTAGAACAAAATACGGCATTGCTAGCTCTAGACGAGTTCGAGGTGCTAGATAGCGCCATAGCCAAAGGACGCTTTGATGAGCAAGACGTGTTGGGAATGTTGCGTAACCTCATACAACATCGTCCCCGCTTCAAAGTACTGCTGTCAGGTTCTCATACTATAGAGGAATATCAGCGCTGGGCTAGCTACTTAATCAATGTGCAAGTCGTGCATATTAGCTACTTGCAGGAAGCGGAAGCTCGTCTGTTAATTGAAAACCCTGTCAAAGATTTTACCCTACGCTATGAACCTGATGCCGTGGAGCGAGTGCTGCAACTCACCCGGTGTCACCCTTTTCTAGTACAACTGCTCTGTGCGGAAATTGTCGCCCTTAAGAACGAGCAAGATCCATCTGTTCGCCGATTTGCAACTTCAACGGATGTGGAGGAGGCGATCGCACAGGCTTTAAGCACTGGTAGCTTTTTCTTCGCTGACATTCAAAACAACCAAGTCAACGCGGCTGGGCTAGCTATCCTGCGCTTCATTGCAGCACAAGGGGAAGGGGCTATAGTTAGCCGTCAAACCATCTCGCGACAATTCCGTGATGAGTGCGATCGCACTCTCAACTTACTATTCCAACGCGAATTAATTGAAGAAGCACAGGACGGTTATCGCTTCCAAGTCGAGTTAATTCGGCGATGGTTTACCCGATAAACTTTTGGCAACGGATGAGTAACGGATGTAGCGGATAAGTTAACTTTGAGTCTCACAGATTATATCAAATCCGTTAGCGCCGGAATAATTTCTCGTTCCTCTTGCTCTGCGCCTCTGCGGTTTTTTTATCATTCAGATGCTACCTCATTCAATATAACACATCCGTTATATCCGCTACAACATCCGTTGCCTAATAAGCCAAACTATATAAAGAAATGTGAAGTTATCTAAATTTTTTTGTAGTAAGAGATTTAGCGCTAAAGCGCTTACTACAAACCTTTAATTATTCATGCCGACCTACTTAGAAGGTATTATCCTATAAATAAAACCATACCCGACAACCTAGACCTCATGACAGTGCATGATCAAACAATTGATAAGATTCGTCAAATGCCAGAATTCTTAGTTCAGGAGATCAATGACTTTATCGACTTCCTGCTTTGGAGGCATAGCAGCAATTTGACTGAATCCTTGGAAATAGTAAAGTCAGACTTTTCTGACTACCTTCCTAATTTGGAAGATTATGAGAATCGCTTAGCTCATGGGAAGATTGAGTGGTAGAGATTGCACGGGGAGATATTGTTTTGTGCGATTTAAATCCAGTTGTGGGCACACTACACCCTTTAATGGGTCAGGGGTTGCTCGTTTTTGTCCGGTATTTTCCACGGGGAATTGTGGGCGATCAAACGGACTTGATATCACGCATCGAAACAATGGCAATATAGCGATCCTATTTGATAAGTGAAAATTCCAGGCAATGGCACACCCCTAGCTGTGAGGCTGATGCGTTACACAATTGCCTACTTACCCTACAATTGATTGGTGCGTCCGGCGATCGCGCTTCGCACCCTATTCAGGAATTGCACTTACTCTAGCCCTGAAATAAATTTCGGGCTGTGTAGAGACGCGATGCCCTTCGGGTTGTTGTAGCGATCAACTGAAACTAAGCCACTAAACCCGCCCTGAAATTTATTTCAGGGCTAATAGCTTAAGTCTGTTCAACCCGACTGAAACACTTGATAAATTGAGTTTTTCAGTATTCTTTTAAGGACTTGAACTACTAGCGGTGGTATTTATTCCCTGGCAGGTGTGGACTCAAAACCCTACATTTTTTAGCTAAATGCCATGACAACTAATTTACCTCTAAAACTGCATAGCTTACCTAACAGTTTGCCTCTAGATGGTGCTGTCCGCATTGAATTAGTAGAAGGAGTGCCGATATTTCGCGCTTCTAGTCTGGTAGAAGAGAGAATTGAAATATTAATAGCTAAACAAAAAAAATCTGCTCTTACTTCTGAAGAAGAAAAAGAATTGGATGAATATGAAGAATTAAGCGATTATCTCAGTTTGGTTAACAGGACTATGAGAAATGTTTTACTAAAGCCTTTACATGGCACAGTTATTCGCTATGACGACCCATTTGAACCTGCTGTGCCTATTGAGGATTGGGAAGTACTGCAATGATCGTACTAGACACCCATATATGGATTTGGTGGGTTGTTAATAATCCTCGACTGACTGAGAAATATCGAGATTGGATAGAAGAATATCAATCTGAAGGTTTAGGAGTGAGCATTATTTCTTGTTGGGAAGTCGCTAAATTAGTTGAAATTAACAAACTCGCTCTGTCCATTTCAGTTGATGAGTGGTTAGCAGCAGCTTTAGCTTATCCGGGAGTACAGCTACTCGAACTCACGATTCCAATAATTGTTGAGTCCAGCAAACTAACAGGGTTTCACCGCGATCCATCTGACCAAATAATTGTAGCTACGGCAAGAATTTATGGGTGTCCCTTACTCACATGTGACGCGAAAATTTTGGCATATCCTGATGTACAAACTCTCCAATAGATAAGGTCAAGTTTTTACATTACCCCATCACCCCATCAACCCCACGAGGCAAATGAAATGCCTAGCAGCTTACCCCACAACTCCGTCAAACCATCTCGCGACAATTCAGTGATGAATGCGATCGCACTCTCAACTTACTATTCCAACGGGAATTAATTGAAGAAGCACAGGACGGTTATCGCTTCCAAGTAGAGTTGATTCGGCGCTGGTTTGCCCAATAAACTTTTGGCAACGGATGACTAACAGATGTAGGGGATAAGTTATCTTTAAGTCCCACAGATCACACATCCGTTATATCCGTTACAACATCCGTTGCCAAGTTTTAATATTCCGGAACCGACGGATCGATTTCCTTACTCCAGGCGGTAATTCCCCCCTTCACATTCGTACCTTCAATTCCCGCTTCCTGGAGAATTCCAAGGGCTTTTGCAGAACGCCCACCCGCCTTACAATGAGCAATCAAACGATGTCCATTGAGCAGTTCCTTCACCTTGTCAACGCCTTTCCCTTGTTCAATATCCGGTAAAGGCACCAAGATTGCACCAGGAATCTTGGCAATTTCATATTCATGAGGATTGCGGACATCTAGCAGCACAAAATCATCTGCACCGCTATCCAGCAATTGCTTCAACTCTTGCACAGTCATTTCTGTAATTGCCATCTGCTGTTTCGCCTCCTCGGCTTTCGCTTGTGGGATACCGCAGAATTGTTCGTAATCAATCAACTTCTCAATCACCGGACGCACCGGGTTGGGACGCAATTTCAATTCGCGGAACGTCATTTCTAGGGCATTATACAGCAGCAGTCGCCCACTCAGGGTTCTACCCTGTCCAATAATAATTTTGACAGTTTCCGTTGCCTGTATCGTACCTATAATACCACACAAAACACCCAGTACACCACCTTCAGCACAGGAGGGAACCATTCCTGGTGGTGGTGGTTCGGGGTAAAGGTCACGATAATTTGGTCCACCTTCGTAGTTAAATACAGTAGCTTGCCCTTCAAAACGGAAGATGGAACCGTAGACGTTAGGCTTGTTCAGCAAAACACACGCATCGTTTACTAAATACCGTGTGGGGAAGTTATCAGTACCATCCACCACGATATCGTAAGGCTTAATGATATCAAGGGCGTTTTCTGAACTGAACCGCGTTTCGTACAAGTCAACTTGACAAAGAGGATTAATCTCTAGAATGCGGGTTTTTGCAGATTGAATCTTAGGTTTACCTACCCAAGACGTACCGTGAATGACTTGGCGTTGCAGGTTGGAACTATCGACAACATCGAAATCAACAATCCCGATGCGTCCGACACCCGCAGCAGCCAGATACAATAGCAGCGGCGAACCCAGTCCACCGGTTCCGATACACAGTACACTAGCAGCTTTCAGGCGTTTTTGTCCTTCCAGCCCTACTTCCGGCAGAATTAGATGGCGGGAATAACGTTCGTATTCTTCTTTTGTGAGCTGGATTTCATCCAGATTGGGATTGAGCATGGCAGTTTGATGTGGAAGCGCAGAATTTTTATCCTACCGAAAAAAGTGAGGGAGTAGTTAGTTGTTAGTTGTCAAAAAGTACGACTAACCATTGTACGGGCGAACGACCGTTCGCCCCTACTAACCAGTTTGAATTGCCTCGTCTTGGAACTGGTGGCTATCATCGAGACACCAGCTTTTGATGTCAGCAGCAATGCCGTTTTGTACGGAAACAATGATATAAGAGTATTCCTGCCAAGCGTACAGGCGGTCAAATTCTGAGGGGTTCGCAGGATAATCAGGATGGGAGTGATAAATTCCAATTATGTTGAGATGGCGAACCTCGCTACCGCGAGGCGCTTCGCTAAGGAGTGCTTTCTTTTGTGCTTGTAACATGACTTGAGGTGCGATCGCATACCTTCGCCTTTCACTATGTAGAGACGCGATCGGTCGCGTCTCCTCTACATCACCTGGGAAATCTGCCGCTTCTGTACTCCAGGCATTATCTGTTGGCATTACTTCTACCACAGTTTTGCCCAAAGCAGCCAGATAACCAATTATTATACCGCAGCACTCTTCAGGGTAAGTACTTTCCGCGTGAGTACGGATTGTTAGCAAGTGTTCTGGCTGGAGTTTAATCATAAGTGTTGGTTGTTGATTGGGGAAGTGTTGATTGTTAAAATTATTCCTAACAACCAACAACCAACAACTCATTAAAAGTTAGGACTCAGCTTGTCAATGAAAGATTCCAGCAGTTGTTTCACGAACACTACATTGGTGACAAGACTGTCGTAGTCAGAGATTTCAAGCAGATCCAACTCATAACAGAGTAACAGGTAATATTCCACCTCAATAGCTGCATCCCGCGCCGACTGAAGAAAATTAACTTGTTCTTTCCTATCCTCGCGAACGCATCCCTGAGCAATTTTAATCGGGATAGCAGCACAGGCTAA
Source organism: uncultured Stigonema sp. (assembly GCA_964658145.1). Taxonomy (GTDB): domain Bacteria; phylum Cyanobacteriota; class Cyanobacteriia; order Cyanobacteriales; family Nostocaceae; genus Stigonema. The sequence continues at coordinate 1,242 of CAZZYE010000379.1, read as the reverse complement.
ACGAATTTGTTGCGTTAACCCCAGTAATTCCTCTTCCGGAAAAGCTTTCGTAGTTTGATATATGGCAACTGTTAGCTCATGGGCGAGTTCCCACTCTTTAATTTCTCTGAATTCTGTCATTTTCACTGTCTATCCAGGACAATTTGTAGGGTGAGCGACACCCACCCTACTACTATGCCACTTATTTTTACAATGTCTCTAAGTAATTACACTTGGATGAACTAGAGTGCGTCTTATTTAATCTCTAGTATTTTAAGTATCTTAATTGAACATTTGTTAAACAAGTGCTATTAAAAATAAGTAATAATAGATACAGATAAATCATATTTCATTTGTGAAATACACGTAGGGTGTGTTAGGACGAAGTCCGTAACGCACCGAAAGCTTGGGATGGTGCGTTACGCTGCGAAGATCGCACCCTACCAGACTACTGAGATTTTTTCAAAAATCAAATTGGATTGCTATATTATCTGCTCGATATCCTAACCAACGCCAACAATTTTTAGTCTCCCCATTCCCCATTCCCTTTTAATGCGCCTTACCCGCGCCTAGATACAGTTCGCCTACCTTGGGATCATTCAATAATTCCAAACCAGGACCTGAGATAGCATCGCGTCCAGACTCCAGTACATAACCCCGATGAGCCATTTCCAAAGCTTTGCGGGCATTTTGCTCAACCAATACAATAGCCGTACCACCCTGGTTAATTTGTTTAATCTGCTCAAACACTTGTGTCACCAAGATGGGAGATAACGCTGCTGAAGGTTCATCTAAAAGCAATAAGTTGGGTTCCAACATTAAAGCTTTACCCATTGCTAGCATTTGGCGTTCACCACCGGAGAGGGTACCAGCGCGTTGATGACGGCGATCAGCAAGCCTAGAGAACATGGTAAATATTTTCTCTTTAAGCGGTTTTAGGGGAACATTGCGGACAAAAGCGCCCATTTCCAGGTTTTCTTCCACACTGAGGGAGGGGAAGACATTGGCAAGTTGCGGTATGTAGCACATCCCTCGTTGAACGATTTGATTCGACTTTAGCCCAACGATCTTCTCGCCTTTGAAGGTAATTGTGCCTGTGTGGGGGGTCAAAAGTCCAAAAATGGTTTTTGCCAAGGTGGATTTCCCCGCACCGTTGGGACCAATCACTGTTACTAATTCCCCCTGTTCCACCCGGAAATTTACACCCTGCAGGATATCCACATCCTTGATGTATCCAGCGTGGACATTTTTAACTTCTAGTAA
>CAZZYE010000378.1:0-7235 GCA_964658145.1 uncultured Stigonema sp. | reverse complement strand
CTCTATGACGGTGAAACCTCTAAAACCTTAAAAAGGCAAAACCATACATGTGCAGCATGTGGGCTAAAACTTCTTTCTGATGAACGAGTTCATCTCCATCATGTAGATGGGAACCACGCTAATTGGAAGAAGCAAAACTTAATGGCAATTCACGAGAGTTGTCATGACTACCTGCACATGGACAAGTGCGAAAGCTAAGAACATCGGAAGCTGGGTGCAGCGAAAGTGGCACGCCCAGATTTAAAAGAGAGGTGCGGGGCATAATAGCCCCCATCGACTCTACCTCCCGCACGGGCTTACCCCATAGCTGGAAGCTAGGGGCTTGCGCCCTACGATTTTCGTTCAAAAAGTACCACTAACCACTGACTCTGATTAAGATTGAGCTATTCCTATGGGACAAGAAACGTTGGTTCCCCCTATCCCACAGTAGCCGTTGGGATTCTTTGCTAAGTACTGCTGATGGTAGTCTTCAGCATAGTAGAATTCAGGAGCATCAAGGATTTCCGTGGTAATCTGACCATAACCTGCGGCGTTAAGAGCTTGTTGATAAGCGTCCCGCGATGCTTCTGCTAGCTTCTTTTGGCTATCAGAATACACGTAAATCCCCGAACGGTACTGAGTACCAGCGTCATTACCTTGGCGCATTCCTTGGGTGGGATTGTGGTTTTCCCAAAAGACTTTTAGTAACTCGGAATAACTAATCACATTTGGGTCAAAGACAACAAGCACTACTTCATTGTGACCTGTCTGTCCGGAACATACCTCTTTGTAGGTGGGGTTGGGAGTTGTACCTGCGGCGTAACCCACTGCAGTGGTGAAAACTCCGTTCAGTTGCCAGAATTTGCGTTCTGCTCCCCAAAAGCACCCCATGCCAAACACTACTGTCTCCATTCCCTGTGGATAGGGAGGCTTCAGCGGATTACCGTTGACATAGTGATTAGCGGGTACTGACATAGGCTGTGCCCGTCCTGGCAAAGCTTCCGCTGGAGAGGGTATGGTTAATTTTTTACCAAATCCGAATAGCACCATTGATTTTAACTTTGAATTTAGATTTTTACCTTACTTAATATTTTATTAAAAAATTACTACTATAGCGGTAGAGAAAACCGACAGCTATGGCATTAAATAGCCGTCAGTGCGAAATCGTTACCAACGTCATTGCTGGCAACGCTAAGCTATAACTAGCTCAAAGCTTGTGCGTCTAAACATCCCGCCCTTTGAAAAAATTATAGATAGCAAGAGCAATGGCTAAAACTAACACGACATGAATTAAATTACCTGCAATATGCAAAAACAGCCCTAATGCCCAGAAAGCAAACAGTAGAACTACAATACCCCAAAGAATACCGAACATAATTTTTGATGAATGTTGATAATAGAGGATTAATATTAGGGTAATTCTTTGAGGCAGCCAAAAATAATTTAGACACAAATTTTTAACAATCTAGTTCCTTGTTTGGAAAGAAACCCATTTATATAGTAAATCTGAACTTTGTAGGGTGCGTTAACGCAGTGTAACGCACCCTCCACATGACTTATCAGTAGTATGTGCAAAAGCATACCCTACTGAGGTTAATGTTTACTATAGCAGTCCTATTTGATTTATGAACAAGGGGGACAAGGGGCAATACGGTTCAGTTAAGATAATGTACCTACCGTCAACTCCTGTAGAGACGCGACGCCAGTCGCCTCTGTCGGGAAACCCTCATAATGCGCGCTGGCTCAAATTTCGCGTCTCTACACATTTGAAATTCCTACCGATCAGCCCTAACTGAACGGTATTGGGACAAGGGGGACAAGGAAGACAAGGGAGAGGTGTTCACGAATCATTTAGGATTGCGATACAATTTTGAAGTATCAAGCGGCATTCAAATCAGAAACGAGCGGAACACAAGCATTCACTAAAGGTAACAGTGGACCAAGTTGCTCTTGCCCATTCACAGCTAAATCGCTGTGACACAAATAAACTCTCTCGGATACACGAGAAAGCAAATCTGCCAAAATCCTTTGCAGTCGTTGTTCTTGTGCCAATTTTTCATCTTCTGCTGTCCAAGGTTCTCCAAGCCTTTGTTGGAGAAAAAATGGCGCTCCGAACAAAGTAGCTGCACCGCCTTTTGCCCACAAGGGTGAACCAGCATCTAACCAGAAATGCCAGCGATGAAATCGCCGACTAGATCTGTATTGGAAGATTGTTGCCAAGGTGACTGCGTTGGCTGTAGGTCCGATGGGACGCACAGGATACGGGTTGGCTGTAATGGTGCCACGTCGCAGCAATTGTATAAATTCGGCAATGTTGGCATGAGGCGGAGTCACCCCCCCTGTTTCCCCCCCGTTAAAGGGGAAGACAGAAGGGGGGATTTGCCTGAGTCTGGTATCAATTTCCCAGTAATGTTGGGCAGTTTCCAACAATTCCCGCAGTGCTGACAGTTGGTCGTAGGGGAGATTGCTGCCATTCCATAAAAAGCGCTGAATTGCCCTGTCTAAAAGGGAAATGGGACTAGGAATTAAACGCATCTCCTGTTGCGATCTCTGCTCCTCTAACCACTGCAGTATTTCTCCATACGCTGTAGTAGCACCGTAGCCCAATCTATCCCAGCGGTCAAACGCTGTCACGGGCAGCAAATTGGGGCGTTCAGGATGTGGCACAAAGCAGTAATCTGCTATCAATCCCGCACGTACCGGGTCAATCTTAGCAACGGATTTTGTAGCGGATATAACGGATGATTTATCTGTGAGACTAACAGATAACTTATCCGTTACATCCGTTACCACATCCGTTGCCCTACTCAACACAACCAGCATCTCTGCCACAGCATTCCGATCCACCAAGCGTCCCAAACCAGGATAGACTAGTGCCATTACCGTGAGTAATCCTCGGATAATGGGCGAACTAATCAAAGGGCGTTGGTCGTTGAGAGACTCTACCGCGATATTTTGCTTTGAGAGGATTTCTGTAAGAGTGTAACGGGCGATCGCATCCAAACCCGGTGCAATGACCGCCACTTCATTTGGCTGCACTTGTCCCTGTTTGATAGCATTGACTATCTCATCTGCTGTTTGTCGCAACAGTTGAGCGCGGGAGGTGGTTTGAATTGACTGCACTGCCTCTGGTAAGCTCAATAACACCATTGGTTCTGTGACTAATTCCAGTATCGGCGTAGCAAGCTGATCTGCAAGGCACGAGTCCGGTCCAGTCAAGGTTTCATTAGGCATACGCGCCGCTAACTCGAACATGTAGTCGGGGTCTGCTCCCAGTCCCAATCGCACCGTACCATCGGGATTATAGCTAAATGCCCCGACTGCACCGCCTTGTAGAAGCAACTCAAACAGGTGACGCGCTACAGCAGGGTAATCATGCACATCGTCCGCTAGCACAGCTTGATAGCGTTTTGCTAGCTGCTGCTGGTAATTTGGGTCGGGTAACAAATGCTGAGCGTAAAGTTCGGTGATCATTCCGTAGGTAAGTAATCCCCGCTCTAGACACCAGTGACGCCAATCCAGCAGTAAAGACATCAAAAATTCTGGTTCCAAATTTGTGGTATTATGATCAAGTAGTTCTGTGGATAGGTTCCTGCCGTTCCCCTCGTTGTAGCGACTGCCGTGCTGTGCTAAAGCGCGTGTCAAAACATTGCCAATTTCTTCACTCTGGGTGCCGCTGTAAGCAGCTAATTGCATCAAGTCCAAGATGCGACGCACTAAACGGTACTCATTAACACCTGCACGACGCAAAGTTTCTTCGTCCAATTGGGGACGCCACAATTTCGTTGCCAATTCCTGCTCAGTTTCTGGGCGTAGTCGTACCGGAAATTGTGCCTTCAATTTCAAGGACTGAACCAGCAAAGGCCAAAATAAAATAACTTCATCCTGAAAAAAACCTAGAGGTGTTTTCCCGCGTACTGGATATTTTCCCTCGGTTGCAGCAACAATTCTATCTGTGAACTCCCGCCGATTCTCACTATTAGCAGCCAAAGCTAAAACTGCTGGTTCTGCTTGATGAAGATACAGGCGTTTTGGTATGCGGTCACCATTTTTTCGGAAGTTTTTAGTATGCAGTAATCCATTTCTGGGAGCAACGCCATCCACCCAACTACAGAATTGCTCCACCAAACGAGCAGTCTTACCGCTACGGCTAGGACCAACTATCCAAAGGCAATCAGAAATCACAACCGTCTCCTTGGGGATTTGCTAAGATACTTCGTACATTAACTTAAGCTTATAAAGTAACTAAATAATGCGGAATGATTGTCTACAATGAATTATTCTGTCTTGAGCCAAAAAATTTACAACGTCTTAGTTAAGACCTACAAGTGGTACTTACGGACACCAGAGCGTTCTTTGGATGAGGCTTATAAAGCTGCTTTGCAGATTAAGGCAATAGAAGCTGAACATTTCAATGGTAGTAAAATAGACTCTGCCGCAGCAATTCATAGCAGCAGTGTTATGGATTATTTTGAGTTAGACCTTAAGAAACAATTAAGAATTATCCGGATGCGGCTGACAGAGTTTAAGGCTACCCGTTTTTTCTTAAACGAGTCTAATCAAAAAGATTACATACGATTTGGTGTAGAGCGTCACAATGCTTCTCAGATTTTAGAAAAACTAAAATTCATTGATGGAGTCATAGCAAGATACAACACATTAGATGATGATGATGTAACTACTTCTAAAGATATAATTATCCAAGATGGAAATGTAACAGTACCTGCAACAATTCCACAAATACCTCAAAATTTATTAACTAAAAAATCGGCTAATAATCAACCACCGAGTAAGGCAGACACAACCGGAATATTACCCCGTTCGATTTTCAATACTATTAATCGTCTGCAAGTTGAATTAGTAGATCCCAACGCCGAAAAAGAGGTTGTACAAAATTTTCGCAAGTCGCAAAGAAGAACAATCACATCTGTGAGGTTTCTCTTGCTGCTAGTCATCGTGCCTATTCTCATCCATCAGCTATCAAAACCCTTGATAGTAGGACCGATTCTTGAGCATTTTAGGAGTTCTTCTGAGGAAGTTGCATTATTCCTCAACTCTGAAATGGAAGAAGAAGCACTGTCAGAACTCGAAAAGTTTGAACAGAGAATCAGGTTTGAAAATCTGATTAAAAACACCGCCCTACTGCCTGCTGAGCAGATGGAAAAGGAGATGGAACTCCGGGTGAAAGAAAAGGCTCATGATATTGCTGAAGAATATCGCGAGACTAGCGGCGAAGCTATCAAAAATGTTTTTGCAGATATCTTGGCTGTTGCTGCTTTCGCTTGGCTTTTGGTAGTTAGCAAGCGAGAAATCGCCATGTTAAAAGAGTTCGTTGACAATGTAGTCTATGGTCTGAGTGACAGTGCCAAGGCATTTATTATTATTTTGTGTACCGATATCTTTGTCGGTTTTCACTCTCCTCATGGGTGGGAAGTACTTTTAGAAGGGATATCGCGCCATTTTGGATTGCCAGCCTCTCACGATTTTATCTTCTTATTTATTGCCACATTCCCAGTGATTTTAGATACCATCTTTAAATACTGGATTTTCCGATACTTAAATCGCATCTCTCCTTCAGCAGTCGCTACCTACCGCAATATGAATGAGTAGCTAGGGAACAGAGAGTAGGGGAAGATGAGGGATTTCACGCAAAGGCGCAAAGTTTTTTTAGCGCCTTTGTGCCTTTGAGTAATGCGCGAACGCCTTTCTTCGGTCACCCCGTCAGGTCATAGAGGCTATTCAGAAGGACTCTACGGAAGCGGATTTCCGCCGGTTACTCCATATACCTCGCCGGTCACATAACTAGATTCCTGCGAAGCCAAGACCACATAGATAGGAGCGAGTTCGGCAGGCTGAGCCGGTCGCCCCAAAGGCACTTTCGCTCCGAAATCTGGAATCTTCTCAGAGGGCTGGCCGCCGCTGGACTGTAGAGGTGTCCAGACCGGTCCTGGAGCTACAGCATTCACGCGGATGCCTTTGGATACGACCTGCTTAGCCAGCGATTTCGTGAAAGCAACAATGGCAGCCTTCGTGGGAGCGTAATCGAGCAAAGTCGGTGAGGGATCATACGCCTGAATGGATGTCGTGTTGATAATTGTGGCTCCGGGAGGCAGATGGGGAAGTGCTGCTTTGCAGATCCAGAACAGAGAGTAGACATTCGTCTTGAATGTTTGGTCGAACTGCTCCGTCGTGAGGTCTTCAATGCTTTCCTGAGCTTGCTGCTTGCCTGCATTGTTCACAACAATATCAAGTCCGCCGAGAGCAACGCGTCCTTTCTCCACCAACGTCTGGCAAAAGTTTTCCTCACTGAGATCGCCCGGCAACGGCACGGCTTTCTGTCCCGCTGCCTCAATCAGTGCAATTACTTCTAGAGCGTCTTTTTCTTCGCTCGGTAAGTAGTTGAGAACGATATCTGCCCCTTCACGTGCGAACGCTATGGTCACTGCGCGTCCGATTCCGGAGTCGGCTCCTGTGATCAGCGCTTTTCGTCCAGCTAAACGTCCAAAGCCTTTGTAACTTTCCTCGCCATGATCCGGTTTTGGAGACATTTCCTGCGCTAATCCGGGTGGCGATTGAGGCTGCTGCGAAAACTTTGGATGCGGATATTGCTTTACCGGATCTTGCATTGCATATTGGTTCAGTGTCGTGTCGGCGTTTTTCATAGGTCACCTATCAGGGAAATTTTGAAATATTTCAGCACAAACTGCGAAGCAGCTTCCTCTGCTTGTGAAGAGAAAAGCCAAGCGCGTTGCTCTAGCTTCTACTAGTATTCACCAACCACATTGACTTATTTTGAAACCGCCATTCATCTATCTACAAGGGTAGTCACAGATAGACTGGAAAGCAACTAATCTAGGACTTACGCATTGACAAATTAGGCAATAAGTGATGCAGGTGTAACGGAGAAATTTTCAGGCAGAAGAGGAATATTAAAAAGCTTGCTACTAAAGGAAACTAAAACTTGCTGTGGACAAGTATAGGAATCCTAAATCATTTGTGAAAAATGTATACGTAGTGTAGGGTGGGCAATGCCCACCAAAACCTGGAGAGGGTGGGCAATGCCCACCCTACATAGATTTCAAAATTCAGAGGGAACAGGGAACTCTTAACAGGGAACAGTGCATCCCACGGATGGGCGCCGTGGGATTGAAAAAAAGGACGCGCCCTGTCGAGTGCGCTTGCGCGTCTCGATCGGACATCTTTTTTTGAAGTGGGTTTGTATCCCACAACGCGCATTTTTTTCTTTTCCTGTTCCC
>CAZZYE010000377.1:0-7237 GCA_964658145.1 uncultured Stigonema sp. | reverse complement strand
TGCCCTCTACCTTCAAGGCATACATCGATCAAATTGTTCGCGTAGGTCGCACCTTCGCCATTAGCGAGCAACATGGTTATCAGGGACTGGTTGAAGGTAAAAAGATGCTGATTGTCACCGCTCGTGGTGGTAGTTTTACACCAGGAAGTCCCGCAGCACCTTTCGATTATCAAGAACCGTATCTTAGAGCGATTTTTGGCTTGCTGGGAATTACGGACATTTCATTCATCCATTTGGAAAATCTTGCTGGCGGTGATGATGTCCGCGAGCAGTCTTTTGCGAAAGCACATGAGGCGATCGCCCAAGCCGTAGTTAGTTGGTAATCACCTCTAAATTTGCCACGGCTTGAGCCACTTATTCACTGTTGTGTTGAAGAATTGTTTTACCTGATGCTTGCGATACCACTTCTGGAAAGCTACTTCGTAGTCTTCGCCTTTAGTTTGATAAGTATTCCAACCGTCAAGACCTACTGCCAATCCCCAAAATAACAAAATGTACAGCGACCAAGAAAGATTGCCGCCTCCAAGCAGATCCACCAGCAGCAAAACAGCATTGACAATGATATAATTGCCCAAACGCTTCTTAAATCTGCCTAGGCGGTAGGCATTAAAAGCTTGGCGCTGTTGCATTTCTCCCTGTTGCCCTAACCATTCCCGTTCTGCTAGTTTTAGCGATTCTGGGGATATTTCCAATTCTGCCGCTATTTCCAACAGTTGCTCATAAGAAAATTCTTTGTTTTTGTCTTCAGCGTGACGTGCGATCGCCAGATGAAGAATTTGCTGCACGTCTTCTTGATTATAAAAACGGGTGGTTTTAGTGTCAACTGCCATAATTCTGTCTCTGATATTACTTTAAATCTGCCCAATAGTTGGTATGCAAAGATCAACTGCCACGCTTCAGTACTATTTCCATTATCCCTAGAGTAGCAAATCTAGTTGATAGCGTGGGTAATGAGTTTATAGTGGGGCGGCAGCGCTACTACAAGAAAATCTAAAAATGTACTATTATTATGCTCAATAGCGATTACAACATCCCGATATTTCTCAGATACAACGCCCGGAACTCAATCAGTTAGCATTCCCCGGATGAGGAAAACACCCAATGACCGAAGAAAATGGAGCGCTGTGTACTCTATCAGTAGATATTGGTGGCAGTGGCGTCAAGGTGATGCTTTTGGATCGTCATGGTCATCCTTTAACAGAAAAGGCGCGAACAGAAACGCCCCAACCAGCTAAACCTGCGCTTGTGATTGATGCAATTGCAGCCTTAGCAGCTACTCAAGGCGAGTTCCATCGGGTTTCAGTAGGTTTTCCTGGTGTGGTGCGGAGTGGGGTAACAGCAACAGCGGTGAACTTAGATCCTGATTGGATCGGGTTTGATTTGGCTACAGCATTGTCAAAGCGTTTAAACAAACCTGTACGGGTGATTAATGATGCTGATATGCAGGGGTTAGGGGCAATTTCTGGCAAGCGTGTGGAATTGGTAATTACTCTAGGTACAGGCTTTGGGTCGGCTTTGTTTGTGGATGGGAAACTAGTGCCGAATTTAGAAATGGGTCATCATCCATTTCGCAAAGAGGAAACTTACGAACAACAACTAGGACGTGCAGCGTTAGAAAAAGTTGGTGAAAAAAAATGGAACAGGCATTTAGAAAAGGCGATCGCATCTTTGCAACATCTGTTCAATTATGATTATCTCTACATCGGTGGTGGTGAAGCAGAAAGGGTGAATATCCAGTTGCCTGAGAATGTGAAAATCATCTCCAATATTACTGGCTTATTGGGCGGCATTGCTTTGTGGAGGGATTAATTGCCCAATAAGTTTTATACCAAGGCTTGCGCCACTGGTGATTGAGTGCAGAAACTCCACCGAATGATAGAAGTAACTAATTGACAATTTTTCATATTTTGAGGATAGCCAACACTTAGATTTTAGTTCTTAGCGGGGGACCGCTTCTCCTAAAATGAGATTGTGTAGTATGTCAGTAACACGATTAAAACCCTTATTATTTCGTGACAACTTTTTTCGTGAGACGCGACAACAGCAACCTATACCAGTATCCACTCCACAATCACAGGAACCACTCGCCACAGCCTTCAAAGCCGCACGGGAGTGTGGCGATTAGCGATCGGATTTAGTGCAATTGTTAACCTTTCACGGATGCTCCTTTATTACGGAGAAAACCCACTAAACTTGTCAAAAATGACTGACTAACAGCCGGTTTGAGGGAAGACTTCTCCTGTACTAATTCTTCTGTAGTGACTATGGAAGTAGATGAAGCCAAAGGAGCAACCATAAAGTTTTCTTTGGTTATACCGACTACGATTAGTCGGTAAGCAATCTGTTGTACAGTTTCTAGCGGGATTCTGATATGATGGGCGATTTCCTGTAGAGAAACATTGCCATTGACAAATTCCCACACTTGGGATTCTTGAGGGTTGAGGCGTATCTGGGGTTGTTTGACACTCAAACTTGACAAACCGGAAGTGGGTTGTGGAAGGTGTTGTGCTAAAGCACTCCAGTCTCGCAAGAATCGCAAACATATCAGTGTTACCTCAGTTGCTGACATATTTAGACCTGTCATCTCTGTTAAAGGCATGGGCAATGATGCTACCTCATTAAACTTAAACAAACCATTCTTCGTTTGAAATAAATTACATATGGGTCGGAGTATTTGGGCGTGAAATAGCAATTTTAGCTGTTCCGGTTGCACTAATCCTTGAGATTTGAGAAATAAACCCAAAGGCGTATTGATAGAGTTGGCAGAAATATGCATAACTCTAGACATGACGCGCTCACTGATCCATCCACGTTGATCAATCATTAATGTTAAGCCTTTATGATCCAATCTCTGGGCAGCGGCAATTACCAGACCTTGATGCAGCCAAATGTAATAAGTTTGCGTTGTGCTATTATCAATGTTGTCTGGTGAAAACTCAATGTAAAGTACCCCTGTTTTTTTGCCCTGCTCTAAAAAGAGTAGTAATTCTGGCAAAGAAAAATCTACAAAATTACCAATTATTGCCATAATTTTATTTCTTTTATTTTCTGAAAATAACGGTCATTTTTAATCTTATTGAGTCGGCAATATACCGGGATTTGGATATATTATCAATTAATTACTATTTGGTCGTAAAATATACCAAAGATTACTGCATTTTCAAAAATATATTAAACTACACAAGTTTCGAGCAAATGCTGTACTAAAACAATTACTGCTTCAGCTACAGAGTCTTTTTGTGTTGGATTTACTTTTACTATCGGGGGTCGATTATTCTCATCCATGAATCCAAGCGAGAGGAAAACATCTTCCTCTGACCAAGCATCAAGACAATCGGTGTGGCTTAAACCAATAATCATCGGAATCTGCATCCTTTGGTTCATAAAACAAAGAATGTTACGTGCCTGACGAAATTCGCTAGGTCGATGTGCTGCTACTAGTAAAATATAAGCATCAGCCTGACGAATCAAAATATCCCACATAAAATCAAAGCGAGACTGACCAGGAGTACCATAAAGGTGTAATGCCATATCAGAACCAAAATGCAGTCGCCCAAAATCAAAAGCAACAGTAGTCTTTTTTTTCAGTAGTGCTGTTTCGTCAGTTGCATAAGTATCCGTGTCTACTACTTCAATTTCGCTAACAGAACGGATAAAAGTAGACTTGCCTGACCCTACTGTTCCCGTAACAATTAAGCGCATGATTTCCATTTTTAAAACTCCATTAACATTAAAATGGACAAAAGAAATAACTAGCACAACAAGGCACAATTGAGGGGACGCACAGACGCGCTTAAATCCCATGAATTTATTCATGGGATTCAAAATGGGGAAATTTTTTCCCTCCACGAATGAATTCGCTTTCTTAAAATGTATCTAAAAGTAGAGTATTGACTTTGGGTCTGTCTTTTAAGGAAATTTCAGAGAAAATTATTCATGCTATGTTTTAGTTGTGGCAAAGTGGCTTTAACAGCCTGTTTCCCACAAAAATACCTATTCTGCATAACATCTTAGTGGGCTAAAGGGTTCAAAGTAAACACTCTACTCCTAAAAGCTAACAATTACATTAAAATCAGCTTGAGTTCTGAAACAACACGCTTAATTTCTAGCATCAATAGTCCTTGTTTAGCACTCTCGTTTGCTAATACAAGTAAAACAGCATCTTCGCCACAGTTAGTGAGAATACCAAACCCATTTTTACCTTCAATAAAAATGCGCTCAGTGCTACCTCTAGATAACTCAATACCAATACGTTCGCCCAAAGAAAGCATAGAAGCCGACATTGCTGATACCCGTTCTTCATCCATCCCACCAGGTAAGCTAGCCCCCAAAGGTAGACCATCTGGTGTTACCAGCACTGCGCCTTGAACATCGCTTGTGCTGGTCACGAAGTTTTGTAAAATCATGCTGATTTTTTCTGAACTAATTGCCATTTTAATCACCTATTGTTTATAATTGAGCAGTCTTTTTTAGGCTGTTTGCACTTTGAAATTTTGGATTTGAACACATTCAAAAATCGAAAATCCTTGTTAGTTCAAAGGAGTAAACTCAAATATGTCGTGAGTACTACCTTGCAGCACTGATTCGATATGTACTCCTTTCAATCGCTTACCTAAAAATTGCTCCATAACTCCCCAAACTGCACCCAAGGTGAATGTACATTTACGATTTGAATTAAGTGGTTCACCCGCAGAACAAAGAGTCTCAGAGGTATAGACTTTAATGACATCACCATCAGAAATAATTTTCTCAACATTGCACAACCTTGTGCCTTCTTTCCCTAAGGCTATTCCCAATTTATGTGCTGCCTCCTCTAAAGAAATTGACGCTTTCACCAACCCTAAATCTTCAGCCAGTTTTTTTCCTCGTGAACGACCTGCTGTAGTTAAAGCTATTGCTGTAGCTTTTTCTCCTAAGGCTTCTTCCATACCGACAATTGCTGCTTTAAAACAAACAATACTATTAAAATCACCCAGTTCTTTTCGCAATAATTCAGGCATATCTTGATTTTGTGGTAGATGATCGTGCAGAAGTTTTTTGGCAAAATGAGTTCAATGAGAAGAGTCTATCAGGAAGACTGTCTCTAGAAGTGTGCGAATCCTTAGACTCGTAACACTCTTTTGAATTCGTATTTCAGTTTGGAACGTTGTTATAGAGATTTATTTGTTCCATCTAAAATTAATTATGTTTTACTGGTAATGAACATTCAACAGAATAATTACGGATATCTTCGACTTCACCATCAATCTGTACTAACTCAGAGCTTGTACATATACGTATAAGCCTCTGTTTAATCAAAATTATGACAATAAAGCTACATTGTGTTTTTTCAATTTTCTCGTCAAAATAAGAGCTTTAAAATATATTTTAGTATAAAAATATACTAGAAATCTTGGCTGTAAAATGTGAACTAACACAAATTGCTTAGAGAAAAAAACGTAATAACTATAAAGTAAAGTGAGAGTAAAACAAGATATTGAAACAAACTTCACAATTAGCAACTTGTAATAAAATTTCTATAAATTAAGTGTTTACTCAGAGAAAAGTACTGCACAGTCAAACAGACAGCAGAACAGACAACTCCATCAATTGCACACTCAAGCCAGCAACAAGAGAATATTTATGAACCAATGATATCAAGTCCGGTTAATCACTAGACATCTCCGAAAATTAATTATGCGTTCGTTAAAACCCTTGGTAGGGGCGCTCCTGCCGTTCGCCCCTACATCATTTTCGGAGATGTCTAATGAAAAGCGTTGCCTAAGGGTAGTATATGATCCGACACACAAAAAACAAAGCTGATATTATGCCCTACCCTCATCCTTGCGAAAGAGGTACTAACGCTTAATAAAGCTTAATACAGGAATAGGGTACGGATAATAAATCATGCAATTGAAGCCAATTAATCAGCAAGTAGTCGCTGTCGTTGGGGCGAGCAGCGGCATTGGACGGGAAACAGCATTGAGGTTCGCTCGACGTGGTGCAAAGGTGGTAGTTGCCGCTCGTAGCGAACCAGGGTTAAGGTCTTTGGTAGAGGAGATCCAAGGTTTTGGCAGTGAGGCGATAGCGGTAATCGCGGATGTCAGTAACTTTGAGCAGGTAAAAGCGATCGCCGACAAAGCCGTGACACAATACGGACGACTAGATACCTGGGTTCACGCTGCCGCTACAGGTATACTTGCCCGCTTCGACCAAATCACACCGGAGGAGTTTCAAAGAGTCATCGATGTCAACTTGATGGGACAAGTATACGGCGCAATGGTGGCACTGCCCCATCTGAAAAAAGAGGGACGCGGGGCGTTAATTCATATTTCCTCAATGGAAGGTAGGCGCAGTCTACCACTGCAAAGTCCCTACTGTGCTGCCAAGCATGGTTTAGAAGGTTTCCTAGAATCTCTGCGCGTCGAGTTGCAACATGAAGGATTGCCCATCAGCGTTACGTCAATTCTGCCTTCTGTAATCAATACACCTTACTATAACAAGGTTCGCACTAAGCTAGGGGTTAAGCCCACGGGCATACCGCCGTATTACCAACCCAGCATTGTTGCCGATGCCATCCTCTACGCCGCCGAACACCCCACTCGTGATTTTATTGTCGGGGATGTGGGCAAGGTGTTAGATATACTGCAAAAAGTCTCGCCTTCACTTGTAGATTCACTGCTGTTACTGGTTGCCTTCCCAGGACAGCGTACCGATGATCCAAAAGGAGAGGACGCACCAGACAATCTTTTTGCACCGATCCCAGGCTACGATAAAGTAGAGGGAGACTTTGGCAATCTTGTAATACCAACTTTCTTGGACTGGTTGGATATGAATCCGCCAGTGAAGTGGGGCGCTATAGCCTTTGCGGCATTGGGTATTACAGCGTTGCTTGGAGGATTGCTTTCAGACAAGGATGTTTAATCAGCTATTGCCTGTTTGACAGGAATGGTAATAATAAACTCGGCTCCTTGACCAGGGGCAGACACACACTGTAACTGCCCCCCATGTTTTTCTGTGACAATTTGATAGCTGATTGACAATCCCAACCCAGTACCTTTACCAACCGATTTGGTGGTGAAGAAGGGGCTAAAAAGCTGCTGTTTTACTGTCTCCGACATCCCTGGTCCGTTATCAGCAATATGAATCACCACCTGAACAGCATCAAGCATTTCAGTGCGAATCCGAATCTGGGGAGTAGGGAAGAGACGTTCCGGCGGAACGTCTGTACGGGAGTAGGGAGTGGGGGGAGATGAGG